>CAZJXZ010000364.1:0-2673 GCA_964549955.1 uncultured Eubacteriales bacterium | reverse complement strand
AGGATGTACAGGGCCGAAGAAAGGATGGGAAGCCTCCTGAAATACTTTGCGGTTCTGGCTGTGTTTATTGCCTGCTTGGGCCTTTTTGGTCTGGCTTCTTTCACCGCTGAGCAACGGACAAAGGAGATCGGAGTTCGCAAAGTTCTCGGAGCCGGAGTTTCGCAAATCACGATACTTCTCTGCAGGGAATTCCTTATGCTGGTGCTACTGGCAAATGTTATCGCCTGGCCCGCAGCCTATCTCGTGATGAAAAACTGGCTGAAGAGCTATGCCTACCGGACCAGCCTGGACTTGTTCACTTTCGCAGCCGCCATGGCTGCGGCTCTGGTCATAGCCTTCCTATCCGTGAGCTTCCAGGCGATTAGAGCCGCAACGGCCAATCCGGTGGATTCTCTGAGGTATGAATAAGAATAAAGACAGAGACAAAATTTTTGCCCTTTTAGGTTACCCCCCACCTTTTAGGTTTCTACCTTTCTTTTTGTAGCTGCCGGCAAACTCATCATCATCGAGGAAGAGTCTCGGAAGATCCCCCGGTAGCTTATCAGGAAGTTTTGATAGCCGCTTGACACCCCTTCACGTCGCGATTTATCATCCGTGACGATGGGACGAGATAAAATTGATGTATGAACGCTCGCTCAGCCGTCGCCGCAGAAAATGAATTTTTTATCACTTATCCTTCGTCTGAATGAATCTAAGGAGAAAAGCAATGTCTATCCGTTTGCGCTACTTAGCCTATTCTTTGGTTGTCATGCTCTTTCTGCCCATTGCAGGCATCGGCCAGGGCGATCCTGGTTTTGAGGGAAGATGGGTTCTCATCCCGGAAAAAAGCACAGAGATTGACCTCTACGCAACCCTCACCCTGGAAATTAAAGAGGACGGACCCACGGTCAAAATTATCCAGACTTGGGGTCGGGGAAGAAGCTTCGTTGAAACGCTTGTTTTGAAGACAGACGGCAGTGTCAATCTCGTGCCCATTAATGACCGCGTGTTCCCCACCAATGTTTTCATGGGGCTTTCCATGCCGGTCGGTCAAGAGAGAAAGATAAAGGCGTCTTGGGAGAATGGGGGAAGAATCTTGAGGCTCGAAGAGAGCTTTGATTTAAGAAGCTCCCAGGGCAGAACCCAGATTTCGAGCATCAACACCTATGAGCTTTCTGACGACAGAGAAATCCTGACCTACAGGATAAAACGCTCCACGCGCCGCTCTGGGCCGGAGGTCAAATACGTGCTGAAAAGAGAAGGCGCCAGGCAGGCATACTTCATGAGGCTCGAGGATAACTGGGAAATCGGCGGCAAACTTCCCCAGCAGGCATTCCTGATAAGCCTGCAGGGAGTGGCCAATTCCGGCGTACCCAGACTTTATTTCATCTATCCTGAGAGCTGGGCCTTTAATTACACTCCCTCAGTTTTTGAATTCTACAGAGTCCATCGTAACTACAGCTTTACGGAGCTCAAGACTCCTGAGATGGCCTTGCAGAGGCTCAAGGAGTTCGTCAAAGGCTATGTCGTTTGGGACAAATCGGTGCGGACATCGCTCATCGTTGCTTTTACCGTGGCCGGGCTGGAGAAAGCGGTCGTAGTCAGCGAGGAGATGATTCCCATGGTGGAGAAGGCCGGCCTCAAGCCTGTTGAGGATTTTCGCGGGAAGTTCAGCGGCCAATCAGACGCCCAGATTTACACCTGGGCCTATGAAAAGTACTGGGACCGATGCAACAAAGAGCTCATCATCTGGATGGGCGGCGATTCAGGCGCGGTGATGAAGCCCGGTGTGGCGGATTGGGGAATATACAAAAAAGTTTTCTTTAACGACTTATCCAGCAAAGAACAGGATGCTGAAGAGTATGCCCTGGCCAAAAAGCTGCTCGGCGAGATGAAGCCCATGTCCCTGGTCATGGGCTGGCATTCCTATGCCAAAGACCTGGAGCGCGACCATGTCAAGCTGACCTCAAGCTTTGGCCACTGCGTCGAGGGCCTGAACACTCTGCCCAATACGAGCTTCAGTTCCCAGGTCCCGGCAACACCTGGCTTCAAGTTCAGGAACAATCACAAGGTCTTTCCCGGCATGGATTACACGCCGGAGAAAAAGGTTTACATCACCTGCGTCCAAACCGACGGCCTTGGACTTGGCGCCTGGCATAAGCCCGGCCGGGGTGAAATTCCCTATGCCTGGGAAGTGATCATGAACTATGTCTGGTTGGCTCCGGCCATGCAGGAATACTTTTACACCATGGCCACAGCCAACGATTATTTTATCGGCTGTCTCTCGGGCCCAGGCTACTTGTATCCCAAGGCCGTTCCGCCGGAATTGCTGCCCAAGCTCATCGAGAGAGCCAGAAAGCTGATGGAAAGACTCGACCTTAAAGTGTTCGAAATCATGGATTATTCAGAAGGGGCAACGGTCGAAGGGAACACGGAGCTGACAAAGGAAATCGCGGATGCTTATTACAAGGGCATGCCTGATGCCCTTGGCTTTCTCAACGGCTATGCGCCTTCTTTCACCTTTGCCGTCAGGGACAAAAAGCCTCTCATTTCCTACGACTATTATCTTTCGCCAACGAGGACAGAAGAAGACGCGGTCGCAGACATGGAAGAGCTGGCTGCCATCAACAACAAGAGGCCTTATTTTCTCCTTGTCCACGTGCGTGAGTCGAGCGATGTCAAACGGGTGAAGAG
>CAZJXZ010000363.1:0-2677 GCA_964549955.1 uncultured Eubacteriales bacterium | reverse complement strand
TTCAAACGGTTTTCGAACCACTCAGCCTTCGCCAATTATATTTAACAAAAAAAATCTTAATTATTTTCTCTTGATGTTTGCTCGCTGGCGGAGGACTTCGTAGAGGAAAATGGCTGCTGCGGCTGCGACATTTAAAGAAGTGACTCTTCCCAAGAGAGGGAGGGAAAGAATCTTATCGCACTTCTTCCTGATTAGAGGCCGCAATCCTTTCCCTTCAGAGCCAAAGACCAGGCCCACAGGAAGCGTATAGTCAAACTCATGCCAGAGGTCTTTGACTCCTCCCTCGGCTCCGACCAGCCATATTCCTTTATCTCTCAACTCATCCATTGTTCTGGCCAGGTTTTTCACCCTGGCCACTTTGAGATGCTCCAGAGCTCCAGCCGAGACTGAGCGCACAGTCTCCGATAAACCCACGGACCTTCTCTCTCCCAGGACAATTCCGTCAGTGCCGGCTCCTTCAGCCGTGCGGATAATTGCGCCCAGATTCTGCGGGTCTTCGATGCTGTCGAGCAAGACGAGAAAAGGAACTTTTGCCGAAGATAAAATGTCCTCCAGCGAAGAGAATTCTTTGGGCGAGACCAGAGCCACCACTCCTTGATGGCCGCTTGCCAGCCGATCAAGCTTTTGTCGTGGCACGAAAAGAAATGGAATATCGCTGGCCTTGGCCAGGTGGATGATCTCGCTTATTTTCTGATGCTTTCTATCCTTCTGGATGAATATCTTGTTGATGCGCTTTGGAGAAGACTTCACCGCCTCAAGGAGAGGATTGAGCCGGCTAATTCTATCCATAACAAACCCTGTTAAAGTTTGGCCTAATGAATAAAATCAAGAACTTCTGTCACTCTCTCCAAGCAGTTCTTTATGGGCTCGGGGAAGGCAAGCTTTGTCCCTTCCTCGACCAACGGGATGAACTTATCAAGCTCGAGTCCGGAAGCCCTGGCTGTCAGGGCCACTCTCAAAGGATGATAGAGAGCCTTTCCTTTGTAGCCGGTCTCTTTCTTTATCTCCTCGGTTATGCCTACAAAAAGCTCATAACTAAATTCTTTAAGCTTTTGTGTCTTCTCTTTAAAAAGCCTAATGACCTTGGCTGCAGCCTCAGACTTGATGAGAGTTTTAGCTTCGTCGTCCATGGCTGATGGGGAAAAGTCAAAGAGCAGAGAAAAGGCCGAAGGGATCTGGGAAAAGCGGTCAACTCCCTCGACCAAACTCTTCACCGCCTTTTCCAGCCATTTCCAGTGAGCCTCGGTCATTTTATCGGGCAAGATGTTTGCCTCTTTCAAATAAGGATAGGCATGTTTGGCCAGTTCAGCAGGAGTGAGTTTCTTTATGTGCTGGCGGTTGATCCAGCTCAGCTTCTCATAGTCAAAGATAGCCGAGGAGCGGCCGACTTTGTTTAAATCAAAGAGCTCGACAAGCTCGCTCTTGGTCAGCACTTCTTTCCCTTCTGGCGGCGCCCAGCCCAAGAAGGCAAGATAATTGAAAAGGGCAGAAGAAAGATACCCCTGCTTTTCAAACTGGTCGACGGCAGTGGCTCCATGGCGCTTGCTCAATCGCGTGTTATCCTTTCCCATCACCATCGGCAGATGGGCAAATTGAGGAGGGGAAAAAGAAAGAGCCTGGTAGACTAGGAGCTGGCGGGGAGTGTTGGAGATATGATCCTCGCCGCGGATGACATGCGTTATTTTCATAAAAAAATCATCGATGACGACAGCATAGTTGTAAGCAGGAAGTCCGTTGGAACGGACGAGTATCGGGTCACCGATGAGCTTCAAGTCGAAGCTGAGCGTCCCTCTGATTAAATCGTTGTAGCTTATATTTCCTTGTTCAGGAGTCTTGAGCCTGACAGCCGCCTTCTCTCCAGCGTTAATCCTCTTCTTGGCTTCATCCAGAGGAATTGACCTGCATCTTCCGCTATAAATCGGCATCCTTCCCAAAGACAAGGCTTCCTCTCTTTCTCTTTCAAGCTCGTCTGGAGGACAGAAGCAGTGATAAGCCTTTCCTCCTTCGAGCAATTCCTGGGAATACTTCTTGTAGAGCTCAAGGCGCTCGGACTGGCGGTAAGGGCCGAGCTTTCCGCCAACATCAGGGCCCTCATCCCAGTCCAGACCAAGCCAGCCCAGGTCTTCGACCAGCCTCTTCTCGTACTCCAGAGCCGAGCGCTCGATATCCGTATCCTCGACTCTCAAGATAAAGACCCCGCCTTTCTGGCGAGCAAAAAGCCAGTTGAAGAGCGCGGTCCTGGCGTTGCCGACATGGAGGAAGCCTGTCGGGCTGGGTGCAAAACGAACTCTCACTTTTTCCATTAAGGCTCATCTTAATCCCCAGGGGATAATGAGTCAAGGAACAGAGGGAAATGAAATCGTCTCTATTTCCTCGAGGGAGGTGAGGGTTTGAGAGCTCAAGGCCGATGAGCAGCTTAAATAGATAGAAAAGAAAAAAATCCTATTGACATTCTACGGATTGTAGTTTATTTTATATGTTTTATTAATTTGATAGGAATTACAGTGAAAATAAGATTTAAATCCTCAGAACCAGGACTGGAGAAAATCATCGGGCGGCTGGAGAGAGCCATCCTCGAGATTCTATGGGAAAATCAAGGAATTCCAGGGAGGGAAATCCATCAGAGGATTTTAAAAGAACGAAAGCTGGCCTACACCACAACCCTGACTGTTCTTGA
>CAZJXZ010000362.1:0-2684 GCA_964549955.1 uncultured Eubacteriales bacterium | reverse complement strand
ACAACTCACCGCCTGATGCTCCAGAGCTCTATTCCTTTATATGCACTTCAAGACCTGGCTAATCTTTCATCGGTGAAATATTTGAGACTTCCCAATAAGCCTATTCCCTTTGTCATCAGCGAAGGAGTTGAAAAAACAGATGCCGATCAATGGCAGGCCATAATGCCTTATCGCTCAGCAAAAGTTGTCAAAGTCTGTATTCTCGATATCGGTTTTCAAGGCTATCAGGCTCTTTTAGGGACTGAGCTTCCTTCTTCCGTTACAACAAGGTCATTTCGAGCTGATGGAAACTTCAACATTTCTAATCACGGAACTGCCTGCGCTGAGATCGTTCATGACATGGCTCCTGATGCTGAGCTTTTGTTAGTTAATTTTGGAACTGATGTTGAATATCACAATGCGGTTAACTGGATAATCAATCAAGGAGTGGATATTATTTCCTGCTCTGTGGGCTGGATAAACCTGGGAGCCGGGGATGGAACAGGCCCTATCTGTGAAGATGTCAAGAGTGCTAATAATAATGGCGTTATCTGGGTGACTGCTTCTGGAAACAATGCCCAGACGCATTGGGAAGGCACTTTTAAAGACCTTGACTCGGATTGGTGGTGCAATTTTGAGGATACAGGTCAGCCAGAAGACGAGTGGTTTGCCTTCTATGTTTCTTCTGGCGAGAATTATAAAGTTTTTCTAAACTGGGATGATTGGGGCACTTGGAACGGTTCAAATTATCATTACTCAGAAGGAAATGACTATGATTTATTTCTTTATGATTCAGCAGGGCTGGTGATTGCGCAGTCAAATAATGACCAAACAGGCGGCGCACCTCCAGCAGAAGCCGTCTCGGATACAGCAGGAAGCAGCGGCTTGCGATATATCAGAATTTACAAATGGCTAGCCTCAAGGGATTGTAAATTAGAGCTGTTCTTTGAGAAAGGATCAAATCTGGAATACTCAGAGCCTGCTGGAAGCCTGGCCGTCCCAGCAGATTCTCCCTATGCCGTAGCAGTGGGAGCAACGGATTGGTCCGATGACTCTTATCACTTGTACAGTTCTCAAGGTCCAACGAGTGATGGTCGAACCAAGCCTGATTTAGCAGCTCCTTCTGGAGTTTCTTGTGCAACTTATGGCACTTGGGGATTCTTTGGAACTTCAGCTTCAGTTCCCCATGTGGCCGGGGCCTATGCTTTATTGAGGGGGAAGCTCCCTTATACTCTAGAGCAGATTAAGGCCATTATTGAGGCACGAGCCTTGGACCTGGGGTCAAGCGGCAAGGATAATATATTTGGAATTGGAAGGCTTAAACTATCAAAAGAGAGCGAATCTGAAATTTATCTGAGAAATAATGAAGCCACTGTTCATAAATCCGGGCTTGCCACAGAAAGAAATTATGAGCCCATTACCTCATTGAAAAGCAAGCCTGTTTTGGCGGACCATAAGCCCTGGGCAGGAACATATCGTCAGAAAGACAACGAAAAGTCTCTCGAGGAGCTCCTCAACTCTATAAAATTAGAGCCCTGGAATCCTGAGCCTTACCTTGAAGTAGGAAAAATTTACATTAAAGAGGGGAAAAAGAAAGAAGCCGTTTTCTATCTCGAGAAGTACCTCAACTTGGGAGGCAAAGAAGAAGCTGCAAAAGAATTGCTCGAATCGCTGAAAAGCAAATAAAGTCTAATCTTTTCGTTTGCAGATGACGATAAAGTCCTGCGACTGAGCGTTTGGCTCGTTCTCCTTAAAATCTCCGAGTATCTTTTCCAGTTTCAGCTTGGAGCGGCTGATGAGATGCTCCAATTCAAACCTGAAAAAATACCTCAGCGAAAAATTCCATTCTGCGCTCTTCTCTCGGCCTTTGTCTTCCCAGATGAATTTCATGGTAACGTTACTCATTTGACGGGCCAAGTCTGGCTTCATGGAGACTATGCGCTTGAGCTTTTTTCCAGGCTCGTATTCGCCATCAAAATCGATTGCTTTGGTTATCCCTTCCAGCAGCATCTTAAGGTTTGGGACGAAGACATCAAAAATAAGCTTACCCTCTGGCTTGAGATGGGCGTGAATTTTATTCAAGGCCCTCAGCTGGTTCTTTATTTCAATGAAATGGGAAAAAACCCTGAAGGGAGCGATGACCAGGCTGAATTTTTTCTTTAAATTCAAGTCTATGGCATTCTGAACAAAAATCCGGCTGTGATATTTTTTGTCCAATTTTGCTTTCAAGACTTCAATCATTCTTGGGCTGACATCAATGCCATAAATATCCGCGCCGCTCTGGATTGCGGGGATAAAAAGGCGTCCTGTCCCGACTCCGATTTCCAGAACCGGGCCCTTTGCCTCTTTGATTCTTTTCAGATAGAAAGCGCTATCAACACCAGACCTCAGACTTGAATAGAGTGTGTCGTAGAACCTTGCCACAAAATCCGGATACATTTTATCCTTTAATCCTTGATGATGCGGGGAATCTGCCTGTTGATGCGGGTCACGACTTCGTAGTTGATGGTGCCGATGAGCTGGGCCAGATGGTCGGTTGTAATTTTTTCATTTCCCTGCTGCCCGATGAGCACAGCTTCGTCTTCCAGCTTCACATCAGGGATATCAGTCACATCGACCATGATAAAATTCATGCAGACACGGCCACGAACAGGAGCCCGACGGCCGTGAATAAGCACATAGCTCTGGTTGCTCAGACGGCGGTC
>CAZJXZ010000361.1:0-2684 GCA_964549955.1 uncultured Eubacteriales bacterium | reverse complement strand
AACTGTAAAAGGGGACAGTCTCCTTTTTACTGCTATAAGCTATTCATCATGGGTGTGCCTCAGGGAAAGTGTTGAGCGTTGAACATAAAGCACTTTTTTGATAGGCTAGAGCGGCGGATAAAAGGAAAGGAGCGAGCAAAGCATGAAAAAACAATGTCTCATCTGGAGAGCTGTCCTTCTGGTTACAATTTTAACCATCATCAACGCCTGCGGGAATAAAGTGAAAAATGATTATCCGGTGAAGCCAGTGCCTTTCACTGAAGTCAATTTCAGCGACCAATTCTGGGCACCTCGCCTTGAAACGAACAGAGCTGTGACCATTCCTTTCGCTTTTAAGCAGTGTGAAGAGACCGGCCGCATCGCCAATTTTGAAGTCGCAGGCGGGTTGAAAAAGGGAACTTTTTCGAGCAGCTATTCTTTCGATGATTCTGACGTTTATAAAATCATCGAAGGTGCCTCTTATTCCTTGGCTCAGCATCCTGACCCAGCGCTCGGCAAATATCTCGATGACCTTATCGCTAAGATTGCTGCAGCCCAGGAAGACGATGGCTATCTTTTTACTGCCAGGACGGCGAATCCCAGCTCACCGCTGGAGATGGCTGGGAAAGAGCGCTGGTCAAACCTTCAGTGGAGCCATGAGCTCTACAATGTCGGCCATCTCTACGAGGCTGCTGTCGCCCATTATCAATCGACAGGAAAAAGGACGCTGCTCGATGTGGCCTTGAAGAACGCTGGCTTGATTGCCAGAGAGTTCGGGCCGAAAAAGCTGAGGGGAGTTCCAGGCCACCAGGAGATTGAGATAGGGCTGATAAAGCTCTACCGTGTGACTGGCAATAAAAAATATCTGAACCTGGCCAAGTTCTTCTTGGATGAGCGAGGAAATGCCCAAGGCCACGCGCTTTACGGCGAATATGCCCAGGACCATATTCCGGTTATCAAGCAGACCGAAGCTGTCGGCCATTCGGTGAGGGCTGCTTATATGTATGCCGGCATGGCTGATGTGGCTGCTCTTACAGGAAACAGCAGCTATGTCGAGGCCATCGACCGCCTCTGGGAGAATGTGGTGGGCAAGAAGATTTATTTAACCGGCGGAATCGGCGCCACCGGCGCCTGGGAAGGTTTTGGGCCGTCTTATGAGCTTCCCAATGCCAGCGCCTATGCCGAGACATGCGCCTCGATCGCCAACGCTCTTTGGAACTACCGCATGTTCCTTCTCCATGGCGATTCGAAATACATCGATGTCCTGGAGCGGATTCTTTACAACGGATTGCTCTCAGGAATTTCCCTGAACGGCGACCGCTTCTTCTACCCCAACCCTTTGGCCTCTTTTGGCCAGCATGAGCGAAGTCCTTGGTTTGCCTGCGCCTGCTGCCCGAGCAATGTCAGCCGCTTCATGCCTTCTATTCCAGGCTATATCTATGCTTTTTCAAACGATGACCTCTATATCAACCTTTTTGTTCAAGGAGCAGCCAAAATCAAGACTCGAACCAATACAATTCAGATTGAGCAGACGACTGAATATCCCTGGAAAGGAGAGGTCAGGATTCGGATTAATCCCCAAAAGTCTTCAAACTTCACCTTGCATATCCGCATTCCTGGCTGGGCTCAGAACCAGCCCATTCCCGGCGACCTTTGCCGTTATCTGGAAACATCAAGCGAGAAGCCGGTTTTAAAAGTGAATGGGGAGAATGTCCCCATCAACCTTGAAAAGGGCTATGCTCTTGTGACCCGCGTCTGGCAGAAAGACGATAGCCTTGAACTCAACCTGCCCATGCCCATCCGCCGCGTGCTCGCCCATGATGCCGTAAATGCAGACCGCGGCCGTGCAGCTGTCGAGCGAGGTCCGCTCGTCTATTGCGCCGAATGGCCGGATAACATGGGCTATGTCAGAAATCTCGTCCTTGAAGATGGCTCTTCTTTGAGCCAGCAATTCAGCCCTGAGCTTCTGAAAGGTGTGACAGTTATCACCGGTGAGGCAATCGCCTTTCGTTATAAAGGAGGAAGGCTTGTCAACCAAAAGCAGAAGCTGACTTTGATTCCTTACTATGCCTGGGCCCATCGCGGCAGGGGCGAGATGGAAGTCTGGCTTGCCCGCCAGAAAGAAATAGCGCAGCCCCTGCCCGAGCCTTCCATCGCTTCCACAAGCAAAGCCAGCGCCTCAGGAGGCAGAGGAATTGAAGCCTTGAATGACCAGATTGAGCCTGAAAGCTCCATTGACCATTCGACTCGCTATTTTCACTGGTGGCCGAAGAAAGGGACTCTGGAATGGGTACAGTATGATTTTAAAAATACAACACGTGTCTCTGAAGTGTCTATCTACTGGTTTGATGACACCGGCATAGGCGAATGCCGCGTGCCCAAATCCTGGAGGATTCTCTACAAATCCGGCGAAAAATGGATTCCTGTTAAGAACTTAGATCCTTATGGCGTCGATAAAGACAAATATAACAAAGTCCGCATTGCTCCTGTCTTCACCAAAGCCTTGCGGCTGGAGATTCAATTGCCCGGCGAATTTTCAACCGGCATTCAGGAGTGGAAAGTTAAATAAGAAACATTTCTTTGAATGAAGATAGCTCAGGCTGGGTGGTTCGAAGACACGAATGTTTTGGCGGGCGAAGGCAGAGTGGTAAGAAAGCCGTGTGAAAGGCTGAGCGGGCAAGGTTCCTCTCTCGAAGAGAGAGGAG
>CAZJXZ010000360.1:0-2686 GCA_964549955.1 uncultured Eubacteriales bacterium | reverse complement strand
ATAGAGGCACTTGACGGTCAGGAATTGAAATCCAGGAAGCTGAGAGTGAGCAGAGCGCTGAGAAGAGAAGATAAGTTCTCAGGTAGAGGTGGAGGCAGGACATTTAGAAAGTAATTCCTTTAAAAGTGAATTACGCTGTCTCTGTCACCGTCTTTTAAGACACGAATCTCGCTAAGAAAATAAAGAGCAACCCTGTTTCATTTTCTTTTATCCCGTAAAGCTTTATTTGCAGTCTTTGCCTCGTCAGGCAAGGCCTTCGGGCCTAAGTGCCTAGCAGTTCTCTTGCTTTGAGAGCCAATTGATTTTGTCTGAGCCAAAATTTATTATATCTTTTGAAAATCGATAAAGGAGGGCTGGAGATGAAGAGAGCAGCCAACTTTTTCAGAAAATCAGCTTTGCTTTTTTTCATTAGCTTCTCTATTGCCGCCTTCTTGTTAGCCTATGAATTCAAGGGAAAATTGCTGGATATGACTTATGCCTTCGATGAGAGCGCGATTTACTGGCCAACGGCAAAATCATTTGTCCTCGAAAAGCTATCCTGGGGACAAACGGTAGGAGGTTGGTGGTACGCATCCAACAACTTCAGTGCCTCCGAGCATGGAGGGACTCATGTCGATGCGCCCATTCATTTTGCCCGAAATGGGCGGACTATCGAACAAATTCCTTTAGAGGAATGGATTGGGCCTGCGTTTAAGATTGATGTCAGCCGCAAGTGCGAGAAAAACCGGGATTACCTTCTCGTTGTCGATGACCTAAAAGCCTGGGAGAAAAAATACGGGAAGATTGCAGACGGCGCCTGGGTCGTCATCTACACCGGTATAGATACAAAATATTATCCTGATAAGAAAAAAGTTTTGGGCACAGATAAGATAGGCGAAGATGCCCTTCCTGAGCTCAGCTTTCCCGGCTTCTCGCCTGAAGCCGTCGAGTTCTTGATTAAAGAGAGAAACATCAGAGGAATTGCCATTGACACGCCGAGCATTGATAGCGGAAAATCAAAAGACTTCAAGGCCCATCAAGTTCTTTGTGGTGCTGGCAAACTTGCTCTGGAGAATATAGCCAATCTGGATAAGCTTCCGGCGACAGGTGCAGTGCTCTATGTTATCCCGATTCCCATCAGGGAGGGGACAGGCGCACCAGCCCGGGTTTTCGCCATCCTGCCTTGATGAAGAACAGCGCTGTGAATTTTTGGAATTCTTTCTTATGAAAATTTTGGATTTTAAGATAAAAATTTTTGAAATTAAAATTTTTTTATGGTATAAGCTTTTAATTAACAAATTGGAGACAAATTTCGCCTTGAAAGTTTTCTCTTGTAAGCCGAAGCCAGGGTTTCAGGGGGCTTGCCCCTGGGTGAATGAGAAAACTCTCCAAGGGCGTCGAGCGGAGCTCGTAAATATGGAGTGAGCGCTATGGCTTTAGCCGTGGGCATCTACGAATACCATAATTCTTGTTTAAGGATAAAAGGATGAAAGCAACAAGAAAGAACATGTTCCTGCAGAAAGAACTTTTTCCAATTGCTCTGGTATTAGTTTTTTTAATGTGCATGATTTCCCCTTTATTCTCAGAATCCGTAACCCTGATTCACTCCAACGATACTCACGGAATCTACAAATCCTATAAGGTCAAAACGGATAACGGAGAAAGATTGGTTGGAGGCATGGAGGCTGCCAGCTATTATATCAGTGAAATAAGGGCTAAGGAGAAAAACGTTCTGGTGATTGAAACAGGGGATATGCTGACCGGCACACTGGCTGCAGACATAAAATACAAAAATGTCACTGGCGGAGTGATGATGGAATTCTTGAACAGGGTGGGCTACGATGTCTGGTGCTATGGAAACCATGATTTTGATAAAGGTCAGAAGAATGCTGCAGGGCTGAAAAAGCTGGCCAAGTTTCCGACGGTCATGTCTAATATCGTCTATAAAAAGAACAAGAAACTCTTTCCAGCTAAACCGTTCCACATCTTTACCTTAGGGAAGCTAAAAGTTGGAGTTACTGCCGTTATGGAGGAGAATTTCTTGACCGAGGTTCAAAAGGAGGCCATTGAAGGACTGGATGTGCTGCCCATGGTTCCTACCTTAAACTCTTATATCCCCAGGCTTGATAAAAAGGCTGATTTGGTTGTGGTCATCGCTCATTGCCCTTACGATGAGGCAGAGAAGATAGCCAGGAGTGTGGCAGGAATTGATGTCGTTCTGGTCGCCTCCAACGACGGAGAATTCAAGAAAATCAACGGAGTCTTGATCCAGTCAACCTGGGGCTATCAAAAAACACTCGGCTATCTGAAGCTGGAGGTTGAGAAGCGCAGAGTCGCAAGCTACGAAGAGAAGTTGATATGGCTCTGGGCTGATATTGATTTGAAGCCATCTCCTCAGGTTTCTGCTTTGGTCAAGGAAGTCGATGATTCTGTCGGAAAGGAATTCGCAAAAGTCATAGGAGAAGCTAAGGCTGACCTCAACAGAAGTGATTATCCGAAGAAAAACTCCCAGGTCGAAAGCCGGCTCGGAGACTGGATCACCGATGTCATGTGCTGGAAGACATGGGCGCAGATCGGGCTTCACAACAGCGGAGCAATCCGGGCTGATATCAAGGCTGGCTCGGTAAGGAAATCCGATGTTTTTAATGTTTCACCCTTCCATAACACTCTTGTTGTCTTTAGACTCACAGGCCAGCAGATCAAGGAT
>CAZJXZ010000359.1:0-2696 GCA_964549955.1 uncultured Eubacteriales bacterium | reverse complement strand
AGCTTCCTGTGGTCTCTTTTCCTGGCTTCTTCGAGCAGCTGAAGATAATCCTCCAATTCTTTTTTGCTGAAGAAGACGGTCCCGTAGATTCTTTGAAGCTGCTGGCCCTTCTCCTCGCCCTTCCAGTAGGCCCCGGAGACAGAAAGGAGTTTAAAATGCTTGATGAAGCCTGTCACGGGAAGATGGGGGCCGAGGCAAAAATCGATAAAGCTTCCTTGCTTATAGCATGTCACCTCTTTATCGCCCTTCTCCTCGATGAGCTCGACTTTCAGCACCTGGCCCATTTCCTTGAAAATCCGAAGGGCTTCTTTCTTGGCCAGGATTAGCTTCTCGATGGGAATGTTGTTCCGGGCAATCTCCTGCATCTTGTCTTCGATGACCGAGAGGTCTTGGAGGGTGAAGGGCTCTTCTCTCAGAAAATCATAGAAAAATCCGTCTTCTGTTGAGGGCCCGACGCCAGTTTTTGTCCCTGGAAAAAGCTCGCAAACAGCATGGGCCATGAGATGGGCAGTGCTGTGCCTTAGAGTATCGAGCGCCTCAGCCGAACCTTCGTAGATCAATTGAACCTCTGTGTCTTTTTCCAAAGGAGTATCCAAATCTACGAGCTGGCCGTCAATCTTGGCTAGAAGCGGCTGGCGAGATAGATGCAGGCCTGGCAAAAATTCAGAAAGGGGAGTTCCTTTCTTTCTGGAATGAACAGACCCCTCTATTTTGACCTTAACGGATTCAGCCATTAAAATTTATCTGTATTCAACAGGGCGTGTAAAATATCGCAGCTATTCTTATCCTTTTGAATACTCACTCCTTTGAGATGGTAGGCGCGGAGGGTATCGAACCCTCGACCTCTTCCGCGTCAAGGAAGCACTCTACCACTGAGCTACGCGCCTTTTTTTGTTTTTTCGAGCTTTTATATCTTAAATAATTTGCTCCCAGAGTGTCAATATCAAAGAAATAGAAGAGGTCATCGGTTATTTCAAGATTTCGGATATTTAAGATTAGACAATCAACTTTCATTCTTTTAAAATAAATGCAAAAATCAGGTCGCTCGGTTAGGAAAATGATCGGCATCATGGCAGATTCTCACGACAACCTGCATTCGATCAAGCTCGCTGTCCGTTTCTTTAAGGAAGCAGCGTGCAAGCTTGTTATCCATGCCGGCGACTTTGTGGCACCTTTCGCAGCCAGAGAGCTTGAAAATCTCGGCTGTCCGCTCAAGGCTGTTTTTGGCAACTGCGATGGAGAAAAACAGGGCCTGGAGAAAGCCCTTCAGCCCTTCGGTGAGATAAAAAAAACTCCTCTAATGCTCAACCATCAGGGCCTCCGCTTCTTGATCATGCACATTGCGGCAAAGCTTGATGTCCATCTGGCCTCTGAAAAATTCGATGTCATCATCTTTGCCCACACCCACAAGCCTGAGCTCAGGAAAGAAAAGAAAACTCTGCTTATCAATCCTGGAGAAACAGGAGGATGGCTCTCGGGAAAAAGCACAGTGGCTCTGCTCGACCCAAAGACATTATCAGCAAAGATAATATTCTTGGAATAGATGATGAAAAGGCTATGGTCTGTTCTCTTCCGAAGCCCTGTGGCTTAATATGAGACACTGTAACGACATTTATTGCGTTTGTATTAGTTGCGAGAAAGTGATATATAGTGTCAAAGCGAATAAGAGAAGAGCAATAGAGAGAGATTGAAAAATGGCTCGAGGCATAGAAAGACGCCAAAAACCTGCTTGGCAAAAAATCCGCAAACCTCTACCTCCTTCAAGGTCTCGCTTTATTCAGGAGAGGAAGAAAACCCCGGAAAAGAAGAAATAGCAGTCTGATTTGATCTCCCCCTCTTTTCTCAGCCTAAAATCACGACATCTCCATTGAATAGAAGGGTTTGCATAATTGAGAGGGCTGTATTATACTTTTAATTTCTTTGAAAATAGAACTTCGTTCTGATGAAACCGAGTAAAGGACGATGGTTCGCTGAGAAAGGAGCGTTCGAGATGAAAAAGGTTCTCATCATGGGAGCAGCAGGAAGAGACTTCCACAACTTTAATGTTTATTTCAGAGATAAGGAAGAATACTCGGTCAAGGCTTTCACCGCAACCCAGATACCGGATATCGAAAACAGAAAATATCCGGCCACTCTCGCCGGAAAATTTTATCCGCAGGGAATACCGATCTACCCCGAGGAAGAACTTGCTTCGCTCATCAAAGAACATGACATCTCCGAGGTCTTTTTCGCCTACAGTGATGTCTCCCATGAGTATGTCATGCATAAAGCATCAGAGGTTCTGGCGGCAGGGGCAAGCTTCACTCTGCTCGGCCCCCGGGAAACGATGATCAAGAGCAAACTCCCTTTGATTTCGGTTTGTGCCGCTCGGACAGGAAGCGGCAAAAGCCAGACAAGCCGCAAGATTGCCATTCTGCTCAAAGAAAAGGGGAGAAAAGTCGTGGTCATCCGCCATCCCATGCCCTATGGAGACCTCGCCAAGCAGAAGGTTCAGCGTTTCGCAGCCTATGAAGACATGATCAAGCAAGAATGCACCATCGAGGAGATGGAAGAGTATGAGCCTCACCTCAAGAGGGGGATTATCGTCTACGCTGGAGTCGACTATGGAGCCATTCTTGACGAAGCTGAAAAAGAAGCAGATGTTATTCTCTGGGATGGCGGCAATAACGATTTCCCCTTTTATCAGGCAGATTTAG
>CAZJXZ010000358.1:0-2701 GCA_964549955.1 uncultured Eubacteriales bacterium | reverse complement strand
AGAGTACCGGTCTTACAAACCGGGGGTCACTGGTTCGAACCCAGTACCGCCCACCATAAACTTTCGGAGAAAAAAGGGATTAATCCGCCAGTTATCCCTAAGCAGGAATATTAAGGAAGTATGAAAGAAATATTTTCGCATCTCCTTCTTGCTTCCTCTATCCTTGCCTCCTTAGCCGGAGTGGCAGCCTTCATCTTTCTTTTTGCCCCTGATTTCAACATCTACTGGCTCATCCTCTCGCCTATTATTCTCGCCCTTTATCAGATTCCGGCTGTCTTTCTCTATCGGCTCTGGAAAAAGAGAAAAAGACAAAAATCAGGGGATGTGGACTGAGCCGGACTTTAGAATTTCTGGGCTTAAAGGAAAGACTTAATAAGCCCAGAGCTAAACGATAAGCCTTCGCTCTTCTTTAACGACATTGAGCACGATGTGAGTGACTGATCTGTCCACATATCTCAGAGATAGAACGCCCTTAATAAACTTGTTCAAGTCTTCCCTGCTTTTGAAGCGGCCGATGATAATCGAATCCCATTCGCCGGTGACGTCGTAAATGGCAAAAACATGCGGGTCTTCGGCAATCTTTTCTTGAGTCTCAATGAGCTTGCCGTGGGAAATTCGCAGGGCGACAACCGCAGCTAAATTGTAGCCAAAGTATTCTGCATCCAAGATTGGGATATATCCTTTTATGGCTCCCAATTTCTCGAGCCTTTTTATCTTGTTAATCACCACCGGGGCCGAAGTCCCGATTTCCTTGGCTATCTCTCGAAAGCTCTTCCTCGAATTCTGATTGAGTGACTTAACAATCTTCTTTTCCAGTTCGTCGACCATGTGGCCTCCTATAAGTGTAAATAATAATAAATAATATTTATATATTTGTAAATAATTTTAAAAAAAATATTGACATTTTAATAAATTATTATAAAATTCCCTTTTAAATGATAATTAGGGCACCTGTCGAAATCAAGCTCTACTCAAGAGAATCCGTCGAACTCCCGGATATTATAAAAGAGAGATTGCCAAAAATTCAATTCGTTTTTCAGCCAAAAAACTCTGAAGACATCCAATGGCTCTTCTCTTATTCAAGAAAAAACGGGCTGTCGCTCATCCCTCGCGGTGCAGCGACTTCAAGCTCAGGGGCTATCGCTCCGCTCCAAAGGTCGGTGATGGCCGATTTAACCTCTCTCAACCGAATTCTTGATTTTGACCAAAAAAGAAAAACGATCTCTATCGAAGCAGGGCTGAGGTGGCGGGATCTTAGGCATTTCTTGAATAAACACTCCCTTGACCTCTTTACTTACCCCACCAGCCTTTTTTCGACGGTGGGCGGCTGGCTCTCAACCGGAGGCTTTGGAATCAACAGCTTTCGCTATGGACATGTCTCGAGTGCGGTTGACTCCATCGAAGTCGTCACGCCTCAGAGAAAGACCTGGCTTTGCTCCAGAGATCATGATTTTAAATACTTCATCGGAGCCGAGGGCCAGATGGGAGTCATCACCAAGGTCAAGCTTAAAGTCCGCGAGCTGCAGGCTTCGAAATCATATCTTATTCTTTTCAAGAAAAGTGGCGAAGCCGTCTGTTTTCTGCTCGAGCTTCTGAAGTCGCCAGGAATTCAGCCAATCCATATTTCTTATTTCGACCATAATCGTTTGGAGCAAAAAAATCTTCTGTTCAAGGGAAGGGTCTCCTTCCCAGAATCTGAAGCAGTGCTCGTTGTCTTCGAAGGCCCTTTCTCTGAACAGTCCTTCCTGAGTCTGGCGGCAAAGAATAAAGGGATGCTCGCCGAAGATTATCTGAGCTCCTTTCTCTGGAACGAAAGATTCTTCCCATTTTCCTTGAGGTCTGTCTATTCCTCTCTTCTTGGTTCTGAAATTATCCTCCCTGTCCACAGGCTCGAAAACTTCCTGACAAAGACAAGAATCTTCGGGGAAAATCACCACCTTCAACTATCGAGCGAAGCTTCGCTCATCAATAGAAATGAGGCCGCCGTCTTTACCATCTTTCCCTCCGATCCAAAAAAACTCGCCCACTTTTTTCACCTTCTTCTCACCTACTCCTTGGCCCGCACGGCCCTAAGCTGTGGCGGCAAACCATACGGAATCGGGCTCTGGAACCTCCCCCAGCTTGAGAAAAAGTTTTCAGCTGATGTCATCAAAGACTTTCGGCGTTTTAAAAAGGGGACAGACCCTGAGAATCTTCTCAACCCCTTCAAATCTTTCTCCACGCCTTCTAAAGTTTATTACCTTCTAAAAATCGCTTTTTCAATGAGCTCTCTTTTCTCAAGGGGAAATCCTGTCTTCAAGCCTTTCTCAAAAATCCTGAACAGCCATAAAAGACAAAAAACACTTTTCCCTGAGACAGAGGCTTGCTCAAACTGCGGAGCCTGCACAGCAGTCTGCCCTTCCTGCTTGATGAACCGCTCCGAGGCCGTCAGCGCAAAAGGCAAGCTCTTTCTCCTCAAAGAATTTCTCGGCGGCAGAGCTTTGCCCAAGACCTGCGCTGAAAAGATTTTCCTTTGTTTACACTGTCATCTCTGTGAATACGTCTGTCAGAGCAAGTTAAGCTTGATCCCGGTATGGAAAAAATTCGAATCCATTGTTGAGAAAAATTTCGGCCGGCCAGCCGAGAAAATCGAAGAATTCATCAAGCGCATCGACTCTGACCCTGCCTGCGCCGAGCTCTTGGATTCCTTGAGCTTCTCTTC
>CAZJXZ010000357.1:0-2721 GCA_964549955.1 uncultured Eubacteriales bacterium | reverse complement strand
ACTATATACCTAGGTTTATTTATAAAAGACTATAAAAAAGTTACAGGTTACAAGTTTTAAGTCTCAAGTTATAAATTACACAGGAATATAAGACTTGAGACTTGTGACTTGTTACGAAAGGAGTGAAGCATTGAAAGAGTCCAATCAATTCCATGTGTTGGTGACAGGAGGGGCTGGTTTTCTGGGTTCCCACCTCTGTGAACGTCTCTTGAATGAGAGATGTGATGTATTATGTGTGGATAACTTCTTTACCGGAACCAAGGGAAACATTGTCCATCTACTGGGGAGCCCTTATTTTGAGCTCCTTCGCCATGATATTACTTTCCCTCTTTATGTAGAGGTCGATGAGATTTACAACTTAGCCTGTCCTGCAGCCCCGATCCATTATCAGAATGATCCGGTGCAGACCACTAAGGTCAATGTCCATGGCTCCATCAACATGCTTGGACTGGCCAAACGACTCAAAGCCAAGATCCTCCAAGCCTCCACTTCAGAGGTTTACGGAGATCCTACGGTTCATCCACAGCCGGAGACCTATCTGGGAAGCGTAAACCCCATCGGCCCCCGGGCCTGTTATGATGAAGGGAAACGGTGTGCAGAAACACTTTTCTTCGATTACCACCGTCAGCATGGGATCAAAATCAAGGTGGCTCGGATCTTTAACACCTATGGTCCACGTATGCATCCCAATGATGGCCGAGTAGTTTCAAACTTCGTCCTTCAAGCTCTAAAGGGAGAACCCCTCACGCTCTTCGGAGACGGTTCTCAGACACGTTCATTCTGTTATGTTGATGATATGATCGAGGGGCTGTTCCGGCTCATGAATTCTCCTGATGACTTTACTGGGCCGGTGAACTTAGGAAGCCCGGAAGAGATAAGCATTCTTGAACTGGCAGAGACGATCATTAGATTAACCAACTCACAATCAAAGCTTATATTTAAACCTCTGCCTGCTGATGATCCAAAGCAACGAAAACCAGATATTACTTTGGCCAAGAAATGGTTAGGATGGTCTCCAAAGACCTCTTTGGAAAAGGGATTGGAAAAAACAGTTGCCTATTTCGATACTTTATTGAAAAAAGGACCCTCATAGTGATCTTATATGAAAGCATCATTTATTTTTAAACTAACTGTGGATTTCCTGCCCGTTTTTCATAACCTTTTTAAAAATTCGTCCCTCAAGGTAGGATAGAAATTATCGAGGTGGCAGGCTAGGGGTGATCTCCATTGCTGGATCTGTCTCGTCATTTATAATCTTGCGACCAAGTTCATCTCCGTATTTTGTTAGTTTGGGAATTTGTTTTGGGTCATCCAGGGCAATCGGTTTGTCGAAATCTATCTGGAAGCGGCGGAAATCGAGTTGGGAGAAGAAGGTGCGCACCAAGTGAACTTGTTGATCATCGGTGGATTGTAGAAACGCTCCCAACCCTGGCTCAATCCAATTCCAGACATGAAAGCGGTTAGCATCACCAACCTTGAGCGTATGAGGATCACGGCCTGTTCCCAAGCTGATCAATGTTGTTTCAGTCGGATCCCAATTTAGACAGAAACAAGCTTCATAGGCAGCCAGGTAGCAAGGATTGACATATGAACCCAGACCACCGTCTACATAGCGTCCCTCAAAAACGGGAAAGTAGGTGGGCACCGTACAGGAAGCCAGCACGGCTCTAACTACCGACCAGTCCACGGCATACTTATCTTTATACGGCTTGATAAAACAGGTGTGGTTGGTTACCAGGTCAAAGGTGGTGATCACCACATCGGTTGGAGGATCTGCCAACCAAAGATCACCTATTGTAATATCCCTGAAGTAATCTTTTAAAGCCTTTTCTAGCGGCTCATGGGAGTAACGATAACGGAATAACCACCAAAGCCGGCTGCGAAAACTTGACTTAAAAACCTTCTCTCCAAGATCGCAATAGAGTTTATGGATCTGCTCACCGCTTAATCCTTTGGCGATGCCAGCTGAGATGATAGATCCAGTAGAGGTTCCAGCTGTCAAACGAAAAATGGAATGGGCTTGCTGGGCAAGGTGATCTTCTATAATGGCGAGAGCACGGGCGACCATCGTTCCCTTAATTCCACCTCCATCAATAGCAATTGCAACATTCTTGCGAAATGGCTTCATTTTTTCCTCCTTCTTATTTTATAATGAGTTCGCATTTTAAGTTTTGTTACTATATTTTTATTTTATCTTTAGGAAATTTTAAATCATCTTCTCAATATTATTTTCCTTCATATATCAAAAGGCCTTATGATGCCAATTATTAATCTTAATTTGTGGCGATTTCAATGAATTAAATTTTAAAGTCTTTTATTGGAGAGAAGTTAAAATTCGAAGAATGATTAGTGATTAGGGAAACTACTTCAATTCTATAATAAAAGAGTAAAATTATTATCGATGATATTAGGAATATTTGTCAGTTATTTTTCAGGGGAGAGGAATGCTGGGAATTTAAAATTACCTTGACAAAAAGAAAAAATTTAAATAATATTTTCACAAAGTTATTAAAATCTAAAAGTAAATGAGGATAGGGTTTTTGAAAATTATTTAAGAAAGGAGGCCATTCAAAATGTGTAAAGGTAAAATAAGCATTTTTAGTTTGATGGTTGTTGGTTTTTTTGGATTAACATTATTAGGTCTCGCAGCCCCAACATTGGGGGCTGATAAGATCATCATGAAGATCCCCACAGTAACTGCCGACACCCATCCAGAAAATG
>CAZJXZ010000356.1:0-2723 GCA_964549955.1 uncultured Eubacteriales bacterium | reverse complement strand
TGGAATCCATCGAAGGCATCTCTCCTTCCATCTCCATCGACCAGAGGACAATCTCTTCCCATCCACGTTCGACAGTGGGGACGGTGACAGAGGTTTATGATTTTTTAAGGCTGCTTTTTGCCAGAGTCGGAATGCCTCATTGCCCTCGCTGCGGAAGAAAAGTCAGCTCCCAGACGCCGCAGCAGATATTGAGAAGGATTTTTGATTCAGCCTCAAGCGAGAAAGTTAAGATACTATCTCCCCTGGTTAAGGGCCGGAAAGGGGAATACCAGCGGCTCTTCGAAAAGCTGAGGAAGAAGGGATTCCTGCGGGCTCGGGTCGACGGCAAATTCAGGGAGCTGGAGGAAGAGATAATCCTGGAGAAGATGAAAAAACACGACATCGAGGTCATGGTCGATGAAATCAATGTTTCCTCTGCCGCAGAGAGAAGGTTGAAGGAAGCTGTGGACAAGGCTCTGGAGATTTCTGGCGGAGACGTCCTGTTGCTCAGGGAAGGGAGCGAATCTTACTATTCCTTGAAGCTTCTTTGCCCTTACTGTGAGATCAACCTTCCAGAGCTCGAGCCCAGGAATTTTTCCTTTAACAGCCCTTACGGAGCCTGCCCTCGCTGCCACGGCCTCGGCTTCGAGACAATCCTCGATGAGTGGGGTGAGGTTGAGCTTACCGATGAGGTCTGCCCTCTCTGCCAGGGAAGCAGGCTGAAGAAGGAAAGCCTGGCCGTAAAAGTTGGCGGCAAAAATATCCATGAGCTGACATCGCTTCCGGTCGGTCTGCTGACTCAAGAGCTTTCTTCTCTTGAATTTACTCCCTCGGAGAAGCTGATCGCCTCAAAAATACTCAAGGAGATTCTTTCCCGGCTCGAGGTCATGGTTGAGCTGGGAATGCCCTACATCCAGCTGTCCCGGACCACGGCCTCCCTTTCTGGCGGAGAGGCGCGCCGTCTTCGCCTTGCAGCTCAGGTCGGCGCCCGGCTGAGGGGCATCCTCTATGTCCTCGATGAGCCGACCATCGGCCTTCATCAGAGAGACAACAGCCGCTTGATTTCATTTTTGAGAGAGATAAGAGACCAGGGGAATTCCATCGTCGTCGTCGAGCACGATGAGCAGACCATTCGCTCCGCTGATTTCATCCTTGACTTGGGCCCTGGCGCTGGAGAAGGCGGAGGGTTCAAAGTGGCTGAAGGAAGCCTGAATACAATCCTTTCATCTGCGGATTCTCTGACCTCACAGTATCTGAGAGGAGAAAAGTTTATTGCTGTGCCTCAGAAGCGGAGGGAGCCAAAAGCCTGGCTTGTCGTTCTGAAGGCGGCCGAGCATAACTTGAAGAACATCGATGTCCGGATTCCCCTTTCGGTGATGACGGCTGTCACCGGAGTTTCAGGTTCAGGGAAGAGCACTCTCATCTATGACATTCTTTATAAAAGCCTTCTGAATATTTTCTATAAAGCAAAACAGAGGGAAGGAAAACATCAGGCCATTCTGGGGATAGAACAGGTCAACAAGGTCGTCTCCGTCGACCAGAAAGCCATCGGCCGCACACCGCGCTCCAACCCGACCACTTATACCGGCGCCTTCACTCCTTTGAGGGAGCTCTTTTCTCGAACTCCTGAATCAAGAATGAGAGGGTATTCGGCCAGCCGATTCAGTTTCAACCTGCCAGGAGGCCGCTGCGAGGAGTGCCGGGGAGCCGGAGTCAAGAAAATAGAGATGCATTTTTTGCCTGATGTCTTCGTCACCTGCGACCGCTGCGGAGGAAAGCGCTACAACCTGGAGACTCTCTCTGTACGCTTCAAAGGAAAAAATATTTCAGATTATCTAGACATGACTGTGGATGAGGCTTACGAATATCTTAAAGCCCATCCCATGCTGAAGAGAAAACTCGGGACGCTGAAAAGAGTCGGGTTGGGCTATATCAGGCTCGGACAGCCTGCCCCGACTCTTTCCGGAGGGGAGGCTCAGCGGATCAAGCTGACCAAGGAGCTCAGCCGGAAAAATACGGGAAAGACGGTTTATCTTCTGGATGAGCCGACCACTGGCCTCCATTTCGATGATGTCCGCAAGCTTCTCCAGGTTCTTTCAGAGCTGGTGGAATTGGGCAACACCGTGGTCGTCATCGAGCATAACCTTGACGTCATCAAGTTCTGCGACCAGGTGATTGACTTGGGTCCAGAAGGAGGAGAGGAGGGGGGCTGGATTGTCGCCCAGGGACCGCCGGAAGAGATCGCCGAAAAGGAAAAATCCCACACGGGAAAATTCTTGAAGAAAGCGCTGAAAAAAACACAGAGCTCTCTTTATGCTCATTAAGAGCTTGGCTTTATAAAAGGAGAAAGAATTATTTCAAAGGAGGAATGATGGAAAACAAGGAAATTAAGCGAAATCTCTTGATTGGCCTTTTTTCAGTTTTTTTGCTCTTTATCTGTTCTCCGCTTTATGCCGATGATTCTCAGCCTGTAGAGAATTTTGAAGTCTTTTCCTGGCGAAGCGTCGGTCCTTTCAGCTTCTCAGGAAGGATTTCAGGCTTTGCTGTCCCTCGAGGACAGAGCCTGACCTATTACGTGGCCACCGGCACTGGCGGGGTCTGGAAGACAGAGGATGGGGGGATTCATTTCGAGCCAATCTTCGACAAATGCGGGACGATGAGCATCGGCTATGTGGCTGTCGCTCCTTCTAATCCTGACATCCTTTATGTCGGCACAGGAGAAGCTTTCCATGCCCGCTCCAGCG
>CAZJXZ010000355.1:0-2731 GCA_964549955.1 uncultured Eubacteriales bacterium | reverse complement strand
CGGAAAGAAAGAGGCTTGATCAAATTGAGGTAAAAGAGGCTCTTCAGCACTAAAACCATATCCTGTATCGAACCCGATTTCATGAGGTTAAGATGTTCTTTGTATCTTCCCTTCCAATTCATGCTGACATCAACATCTGCATTTTTCATGTAATCAAAAATTTTTTTGATGCTTTTTTCTGGAATGGGCTTTCTAATTCCAAGCCCTTCAGCATTAGAAGAAGGGATTAGAACCAAGGCATTGTTTGAAAGCAACCTTAGATGATAGACTCTGCAGCATTGTCCATCATAGCTGACTTCCTGGATATCTTCTATAACCCCAAGCCCTTGATTGGGATAAATGACTTTATCTCCAATCTTGAAGAAATTCATCTTTGCTATTATATTCTAGAAAACCTGGATAGTCAATCAATCTTGAAAAATCGATAAAATCTTTTTTACCGCGGCGAAAAACCTCGTTAGGGCTCATGCCGCTTGTCTCCCAAGATATGCCGCTTTTCCCCTGAAAAATCAATAAAGATGAAGGAAATTATATTCTGCAAGCTTGACAGATAAAATAAGGTTTATTAACATATTTTCTCAATAGATAAAGGCTCTAATCGAAAAAGATGAAAAGAACCTTCCAGCCTAACGTAAGAAAGAGAAAAAAAAATCACGGATTCCTGGTCAGGATGAGAACTAAGGGCGGACGTCATGTCATCAAAAACAGAAGAGCTAAAGGGAGGAAAAGACTCGCCGGTTAATGGACGAAACCCTTAGTCCTCAAGAGAGGATAAGAAAGAAAAAAGATTTTTTATCTCTTTATAAAAAAGGCAATCGTTACAGAGGAAAATATTTCAATCTTATTTATCTCTCCAATGATTTAAATTTTTCCAGAATGGCCGTTATCGCCAGTAAAAAAATAGGCAACGCCGTAAGAAGAAATAGAATCAAAAGATTGATGAGAGCCTTATTCCGAAGGAACAAAAAATTGCTTAAAGACCCTCTTGACATCATCTTCATCGCCAAGAAAGAAATTCATGAGTCCTCATGGCCAATGCTCCAAAGAGATTACTTTGCCGCCATCGAATCCATTTATCAAAAAACCCGACCTTAATGAAACAGATTAGTTTATTGCTGATAAGGTGCTATCAATTGTTCCTATCCCCCCTTTTCGGCCGGCACTGCCGCTTTTATCCGACTTGCTCTGTTTATACCTACCAAGCTATAGAGAAATATGGTTTTATCAAGGGAATATTTTTAGGAAGCAAGAGACTCCTCAAGTGCCATCCGTTCCATCCAGGAGGGGTTGACCTTGTTCCTTAAGAGGTCGATGAAATGGAAAAAAGAGTCATTATAGCCCTAGTTCTTTCTGTTCTGGTCTTGATTCTCTATCAAGCCCTCTTCTTAAAGAAGAAACCCGTGTCTGAAACCCCTCCGCTGCCGACAGTTGAGAAGGGTCCTGGGCTCGAGCCGTCTCAAAAAGAATTTCCTCCTCCCCAAACAATCCCCAAAAAAGCTGAGCAAAAGCCCTTACAAACCATATCTGCGCCAGGCGAACAGCAAATCATCATTGATACTTCGCTCTACAAGGCCGTTTGGAGCAATAAAGGAGGAATTCTGATAAGTTGGAAGCTGAAGAAACATAAGGACGACAAAGGAGAAGATTTGGAGCTTGTCTCCCAGCGCGCAGCAGAACTCCAAATCTATCCCTTCTCTCTGAGAACTGAGGACCCAAGCTTCGATGCCATCATTAACAGCGCCCTGTATAAATTCACGGCTCCTGAATTCCAATTGGCAGAAGGCCAAAAAGGAGAGCTCCGTTTTCAGTATGCTGATGAGAGCGGAATCCAGGCTGAGAAAGTTTTTATTTTCCAAGAAGGAAAATATGACTTCGATGTCCAGGTCAATATCTTGAAAAAAGGGGAGGAAATCGAGCCGCGGCTTATCTGGGGACCTGGATTCAGCAACATTTCTCCTGTGGAGCAAAAACAGCGAACATTCGGAAGCGGGATTGGAATAACCGTTTTTTCTTCGGGCAGACTCTTCCACCAAGAAGAAAGAAAATTCAAGCCAGAAGAGAATCTCTATAATTTTGTCCAGTGGGCTGCCTATGAGAATAACTATTTTGCCGCTCTCTTCCTTACCTTTCCTCAAAGAGCAAGCGCTGCCTTCCTCAAAGAAAGCCCGGAAAAAAGTCCCTATTTCTTGTTATCCATAAGCAACCCACAAAAGGCCTACATTGGACCCAAAGACTTCGACTCATTGGTTGAGTTTGGATATTCAGCCAAGAGATTAATAAGATTCGGAGCCTTCGGGTTCATCGCTGAAATACTCCTCAAGGCAAGTAAATTTTTTCACCAGCTCGTCCCTAACTGGGGCTTCACAATCATTATCCTGACCATCATTATAAAAATCATCTTCTTCCCTCTGACCTACAGCAGCATGCGCTCGATGACAAAGATGCAAGAGCTTCAGCCCAAGCTTAAAGCGATCAGAGCCAAGTACAGGAAGGCCAAACAGGACATCGCACTGCGGCGCAAAATGAACGAAGAGATTATGATGCTTTACAAGGAGCATAAGATCAATCCAGCAGGAGGATGCCTGCCCTTGTTCATCCAAATCCCTGTATTCTGGGGATTCTTCCGGCTGCTGGTCGTTTCCATTGAGTACAGGCATAGTCCCTTCATTCTCTGGATAAAAGACCTATCTGTCCGTGACCCCTATTATGTGACTCCCATCTTGATGGGCAT
>CAZJXZ010000354.1:0-2735 GCA_964549955.1 uncultured Eubacteriales bacterium | reverse complement strand
GTTTTCAAAAAGGGAGACCTGCCTTTCGGTAATCGAGCCGTCGTCTGCTGCCATGAAGTCTTGGGTTGCAGAGCGGACAAAACGATTCGGAATTTCGAGCGCTCCGATCTTAACCGGCGTAAAAAGAGGCGATTTTTCTTTCATCAAATATCCTCGTTTTAGGATAAATTCCTTGAAACAATGACCAATACAAACGCAATAAAAAAGCGATTTCTATCTCAGAGCCATCTCGCTTCACGCTCGCGGCTTCGGCTCCTCCTGTCGATGACACTTTTGTTCTTTGGCTTATATTGATTAAAATATCTTAGCAAAATTTTCAAGTCTATATCCACAGAGATATGGTCACGATTTTACCCGTGGACTTGATTTATTTAAAGCTATTGATGAAAATGGAAAGGAATTTTTTTTCATGGAGAAGAAATGAAAAAAGAAAAGTTGCTGATGATCCCGGGGCCGAGCCCCGTACATCCCCGCATCCTGAATAGCCTCGCTCAACCCACTGTTTCCCATGTTGGCGCTGAGGTGGTGGAAGAATTGAAGGAAGCACTGGCCGCCTTGAAAAAAGTCGTTTTCTGTAAGAAAGGCGAGCCTTTTGTCGTTTCCGGTGCCGGAACATTGGCCATGGAAATGGCCCTTTTGAACACTGTTGAGATAGGAGAGAGAGTCCTTATCCTCTCTCAAGGATTTTTTGGACAGAGGATGGCACAAATCGCCCAGAGTTTCGGTCTTGACTGCGACCTTCTCGAGAACGAATGGGGAAGGGCTGTTCTTCCTGAAGAGCTGGAAAAGAAGCTTTCTGAGAGGGAATATAGGGCTGTGGTCTCAACCCATGTCGATACCTGGAGCGGTGTCTGTGCCCCTGTGAAAGGTTATGCTGACCTTCTGAAAAATAGGGACCTTATTTTTATCCTCGACGGCGTCTGTGCCACAGGCGGGATTGAGGAAAGGATGGATGACTGGGGAATCGACGTCATCTTGACCGCAGCTCAAAAATGTTTCGGAGCTCCACCGGGCCTGGCCATTCTGGTTGTCTCCGAAAAAGCGATGGAAAAGCGCAGGAAAATGGGAAGAATTCCTGCTTATTATTCCGACCTCCTCAATTGGCTTCCGGTGATGAAAGACCCATCAAAATATTTTTCGACTCCAGCTGTCAACGAGGTCAGGGCATTTTGTGAGAGCACAAGAATAGTCCTTGAGGAAGGAATGGAGCCGAGATTTCTGCGGCATGCTCGGCTGGCCAGAGGCATCAGAGCAGCATTGACCGAGCTTGGGTTTTCTTTCTTCACTCAAGAGCCGTTTTTGGCTAATACACTTTCTGTTGTCAATTATCCTCAGGGGATTGAAGACCAGGCTTTTCGAAGGAAGCTCTACGAAGAAGGAGTCGTGGTTGCAGGCGGGTTGGCTCAGATTGCAGGCAAGGTCTTTCGCATCGGGCATATGGGAAACCTATCAGCGGCTCAGGTCTATTTTGCCCTTGACTCTCTGGAAAGAACCCTTTCTTCTTTGGGCTATAAGTATGAAGCTGGCTCAAGCCTCAGGGCGGCAAGAGAGGTTTTGGAGGAATAAGGAGTGCCTAAACCAGGAGATGCGTTGAGCAAGGTTTATTTTATTCCAGCCAGAAGAGAGGATGGAGATGAAGTCTTGGCTGAGAAGGCAAAAAAGATTTTTCTTGGTCTTGGCTTGAAAGAGCAGATGGATAAAAAATCTTTTGTGGCTCTTAAAATCCATTTTGGAGAAAAAGGAAACACCGGGTTCATAAAACCTCGGTGGCTGGGGAAGTTGATCACTCAGGTCAAGAGCGTGACAACTCGGGTATTTTTAACCGATTCCAATACCCTCTATCTCGGACACAGGTCCAATTCGGTTGACCATCTGCTGCTGGCAGGAGAACACGGCTTCACTGAGGAAACGCTGGGCGTGCCTGTGATCATCGCCGATGGCCTTATCGGCCGTGACGATGCCGAGCTTGAGGTCGATTTGCCGCTGGTCAAGAAAGCCAAGATTGCCAGCGCCATTCTGGATTCAGACCTGCTCATCTGCTTGAGCCATTTCACCGGTCATGTCCAGTCCGGAATTGGGGGCGCTATAAAGAATCTGGGGATGGGATGCGCTTCGCGTGCCGGGAAGCTCGAGCAGCATTCAGATGTTAAGCCCTGGATTAGCCCCAAAAGTTGCACGGGATGCGAAGTCTGTCTCGACCATTGTCCGACGCGGGCCATCATCCTTGAAGACGAAAAGGCGATTATCGAGGATGAAAAATGCATCGGTTGCGGCGAGTGCCTTGTCGTCTGCAAGGCAGGGGCTGTCAAGTTCAGATGGGATTCTGACTATGCCCTCTTCCAGAAGAAGATGAGCGAGTATGCTTGCAGTATCTTGAAGCATTTCAAAGGGAAGATTGGATTCATCAATTTTTTGCTCCAGGTTACCAAAGACTGTGACTGCATGGCCCAGAATGAGCCGGCTGTGGTGGAGGATATCGGAATCCTCGGTTCGCTCGACCCGGTGGCCGTGGACAAGGCCTCGGTGGATTTGATCATCAGGCGCAGCGGGAAAGATGTCTTCAGGGCTGGCTACGATATCGATTGGTCATTTCAGCTCGAGCACGGAGCCAAGGTCGGCCTGGGGAATTTGGAATATGAGCTGATTGAATGAAAAGGAATCGGGGCGAGGGGACTCGAACCCCTGACCCCAGCGTCCCGAACGCTGTGCGCTAACCAAACTGCGCTACGCCCCGG
>CAZJXZ010000353.1:0-2744 GCA_964549955.1 uncultured Eubacteriales bacterium | reverse complement strand
TACTTGGAGTTTTCTCGGACTTAAACATCAGTCTAAGTGCGGACTCCATCAGCTCGGACATCGTACATCCTCGACGCACAGCCTCCTTTTTCAAAAGCGCCATGACAGAATCGTCGATTTTCAAAGTTGTTTTAGCTTTCATACATATAACCATACGTTATGTATGGCTGTATTTCAATTTATTTTGCGTGTATTTCTCAATTATTTATAAACTGTTTTAGTTTGAATGAAGTTGAATTATTGCAATGAAGAAAATATTAATCTCTTATTTCTTCTCTTTGGTCTTCGGTAAAAAATTCTCCATCACCCAAATTTCTGCCTTAGGTTGACCAAAGCTATAGGCAATGCGTTTTCCATCAGGATGGATGCTAATCGGGCTCACGGCCGTTGTTGACAATCTAAGGTTTTGCGGCTGGCCGCCTTCAACAGGAATCTGCCATATTTCAAATTTGTTCTCCTTGAAATTTCTTCTTACAAACAGTAACCGGCTTCCATCAGGCGACCAGGCAATTGGACCAAAGTCTTCTGGATTTTTGAGTTTGAAAATTTCTCGGCGTTTATCTTCTTTCAGAGAAAGGACATAAAGGGTAGAAAATACATAATTCTCGCCTGAGATGCTTGTGAATGCGATTTGCCCGCCATCGGGAGAAACGGCAGCGCCAAAGCCAACAAAACCGGAGACGAGCACCTTGTCTTCGCCGGACTTAAGATCCCTTGCAACCAAGGGACGACTTTTAGTCGAAACATCATTCTTGGCATAGAAAATTGTCTTTCCATCAGGAGACCATGACCCCCAATATCCATTGGGCACCATTGCCGTGATTTTGCCTGTTTGGGCATCCACGATACATAAGCCCCCACCAAGGAGAAAAGATTGTCCGTCCGGAGACCATTTGATGAGATAAAATCCCCCTACCGCTGGTGAAAGCTCTCGCTCTTCACCGGTATCAAGGGACCGGATGGAAATGACCACCGATCGCGATCCTGTGGGCCCGGAGAGGCGCTCGGACCTATAGGCCAGGAACTTCCCATCAGGTGACCAATCAGGAGCAAAGTTTGTCACCACCATTCGTTGACTAAGGGGCGTTGGGTTACCTATGACTTTGTAGGTCTTTGGCTCGATATTAGCCACATGGACATTTTCCATTTTCGTAGAAGTGCCATAGAAGAAGGCTCCCTTCTTTGTGAGGCCCACAGGATGGATCGATCCGATGTCCTGTTTGATCAACTCCGGCTGCCCCAGGGGTTGGCCATCAGCAACCTGGATGATCCAGAGACCCGCAGACCCTGTCCGGTTACTCAAAAAAAGGAGGTTTTTGCCGTCGGGTGTCCAGCCGATCATAGAGTCGTTTGCCGGGTGATCGATCAGGCGAGTTTCCCGGCTTCCATCCTTCGCCAGCAAAAAGATGTCACGGTCTTTAGAGTCGGCCTGCTGGGGGAAGTCATAGGCAACGTACCGCCCGTCTGGTGAGAAACTCATTCTCTCCGGGTATTGCACGCCAAACGTTTTGAGAATACGCGTCGCACCGTCAGATACTGACACCAAAGCAATCTGATTCCTCCCATCGGCTCCTGTGACAAGGGCTAAGATATGATTGCCGTCTGGCGACCAATCAGTAGGTTGGATCCATTTGTTTCGAGCGAGAGTGCGAGGATTCGACCCATCAAGTCCGATGATGCGCAATTCGGTGTCCCACAATTGCCAATCAAAAGCGATTTGCTTGCCATCAGGCGAAAATATTGAATAGTTGACCCAGGCTGATCCGTCTGAATCGGTCAAGAGGCGTTTCTTTCCCGTTTCAATCTCCCAGACAGCAAGGTTGCCGTGGTAACCTGTGTAGGAGATATATTTTCCATCTGGAGATATCGCGCCGCCATAACCAAAGTCCGGGCCCTCCCAGATCTTTCGAATTTTGAATTCCTTATCGCCTTTTTCAACCAGAGATTGGGCTTTAAGAAGAATGGAAAGCTTTTCTTTCGCCGCTTCAACAGCTTGGGCTTGCTTTGGATAATTATCGACCACTTTCTGGAAGGCTTTTTGTGCTTCCTTCATCCCCAGCTTTTCATAGCAAAATCCAATTCGAAGCTGGGCCTGGGCGGCCAAGGATTCATCTTTCGTCATTTCGATAACTTTCTCATAAAGAGAGATAGCTTCTTTTAAATTTCCCTCTGCGCGTTCTTTAGTCAATGCTTTTTGAAATAAATCATGTTCATTTTGAGACACTAAACTCGCGAAGCTGAGAGGCAAGAAAAAGAGAACCACGATCAAGATTGAAGATTTTTTCAGAATTGAATATTTCTTCATGCCTATCCTCCTTTGACTTTAATTAATTCAACCTAAATTTATCGCTCTCAGCTTCGGAATGTGTCATGATGATGTCCAGAAAATGTAATTTCTTTACAAAAAAAATTTCATAAAATTGTCTGCATTTTGTCATGAAAATGTCATTTATCAAGGATAAGCTTGTAGCCGACGCCATGAACCGTGATCAAGTGTTTCGGATTGGCTGGGTCATCTTCGAGCTTGTTGCGGAGCAAGGCAATGTGATTGTCCACAGTTCTTGTTGTCGGATACTGGTCATAGCCCCACACTTCATCAAGAAGCTCTTCTCGTGTGATCACTTCCCCAGCCCGTGCTGCCAAGAGGCGAAGAACTCCAAATTCCTTGCGCGACATATTGATAGCCTTTCCGGCTTTCTGCGCTTCGAACTTCCTGAAATCGACGAACACCTTGCCGAAGTGCA
>CAZJXZ010000352.1:0-2776 GCA_964549955.1 uncultured Eubacteriales bacterium | reverse complement strand
TGTATCACGGCGACCGCTCCAGAAAGCTGACTCTGATCGAGCACGGCTTCCGCCTCCCTTCAGCTCTGGATAACCGGCCGCTTGAGTTCAAGGAGTTTGAAGGAAGGGTCAATCAAGTTATCTATGTCTCGGCGACACCGGCTTCCTATGAGCTTCGAAAAGCAGGCAAAGAGGTGGCTGAGCAGATTATAAGGCCCACAGGTCTTACCGACCCGGAGGTTGAGGTCCGTCCGATCAAAGGACAGGTCGAAGATTTGATGGCTGAGATCGAAAAAAGAGCAAAAAAGAAAGAAAGGACGCTGGTGACGACTCTGACCAAGAGAATGGCCGAAGACCTCAGCCATTACTACCACGACTTAGGGCTCCGTGTCCGATATCTCCATTCAGAGATTGACACCCTGGAACGGGTAAAAATCTTAAGAGACCTCAGAAAAGGAAAGTTTGACGCTCTGATCGGCATCAACCTCCTCAGAGAGGGCCTCGACCTGCCCGAGGTCTCGCTGGTGGCCATCCTCGATGCGGACAAGGAAGGATTCCTCCGCTCGTCAAGTTCCCTGATTCAGACATTTGGACGCGCAGCAAGGAATGTGGCTGGAAAAGCCATCCTCTACGCCGACACCATGACCGATTCGATGAAAAAAGCCCTGGCTGAGACCACAAGACGAAGGAGCCTTCAACAAGAGTACAACAAAAGAAACAACATCACTCCTCAATCGATCATAAAAAGAATCGATGAGGTCCTGGCCTCAGTCTACGAAAGGGATTATTTCGATTACACCCGAATCCCTGAAGACAAGGATGTCTTTCTCTCTCCTGAGCAGAGAAAGCAAAGAATGGAGAAACTGGAAAAGATGATGAAGGAGACGGCCAGAAACCTCGAGTTTGAAAAGGCAGCTCAGATCAGGGATGAGCTCACAAAGCTAAAGAAAAGAGAATTGGAGCTGAGCCTTTGATGAAGATTGAACATCAATTTTAAGGCTGGACATGAGAGAAAATTTGAAAAAGAAAATTGAAGGCTTTCCCAGAAAGCCAGGCATCTACTTTTTCAAAAACAAAGATGGCGAGGTCATCTACATCGGAAAGGCTCATTCCTTGCTCGATAGAGTCAGGTCATACTTTCAGCCAACTTCTGACTCTAAAATAACGAATATCCTTGCCGAGACGGATGACATCGATTTTATCCTGACCGGCTCAGCGCGGGAGGCAGCCTTCCTCGAGAATAATTTTGTCCGACGCTATCAGCCCAAATTCAACCTCAGGCTCAAAGACGACAAAAGCTTCCCTTACCTGAAATTGACTGTCCAGGAGAGATACCCGGCAGTAAACTTCACGCGGAGAGTTAAAGAAGATGGCGCCAGATATTTCGGCCCTTTCAGCCCTGCCCTTCAGGCGCGGAAGACAATCCAGCTGCTCTCGAAATACTTCGGCATCAGAATCTGCGAGGAGCCTGTTCCGGGCAAGAGGAAAAGGCCGTGCCTGGAATATGACCTTAAGCTCTGCTCTGCTCCCTGCGTGGATTACATCTCAGAAGCAGAATATAGAGAGAGAGTCAGCAATGCCCTCCTTTTCCTTGAAGGAAAGACGGAGAAATTGCTGAAAATCCTGAAGCAGAAGATGGAGCAAGCCTCAGACCGCCAACAATATGAGCAGGCTGCAAACTGGAGAGACCTCATCCATACCATCGAGCAGGTCAAAGAGAAGCCAAAGCTCATCTCGGTCGAGCCTGAGAACAAGGATATCTTCGGCTTCTCCAGGGACAGAGAGAATATCGGCCTTTATATCTTCTTCATGCGAGAAGGAAAAGTCATCGAGTCGGAGTCTATGCTTTTTAAAGAAAAGAACGACACTCCAGACAGCGAAATACTCTCCGAGTTTTTGCTAAGATTCTATAAGAACCAGGCCAGCCTGCCAGATAAAATTCTTCTGCCTTTTGAGCCGACAAGAAAAGAAGAGCTCTCGAAAACCCTCTCTAGTCTGAAAGGAAAAAAAATCGAAATCATCATCCCTGCCAGAGGGGAAAATAAGAATCTTGTCGAACTCGCCAGCCGAAATGCTGAAAGCCTGCTGGAGAAAAAATCCGAGGCCCGGTCTCCCCTTCAAGAGGTCAAGAAAATTCTTGGCTTGAAAGCCACTCCTGAGCGCATCGAAGGCTTTGACATCTCCAACATCGGAGGAGAAGAATCTGTCGGCTCTCTGGTTGTCTTCGAGAAAGGGCTTCCTTCAAAGAACGACTATCGAAAGTTTAAAATCAAGACTGTCGTTGGAGCGGATGATGTCCGAAGCCTTCAAGAAGTCGTGCGCAGAAGGTATTCAAGGCTTATCGAGGAAAAGAAGGATTTGCCGGACCTCATTCTCGTTGACGGCGGAAAGGGACAGCTCAATGCGGCCAGAAAAGCTCTTGAGGAGCTCGGACTGGGCGAGCTCCCTGTGGCTTCTCTGGCAAAGAAAGAAGAGATTATCTTTACTTGCTCTCGAAAAGACGGGATAAGTCTGGACAGAACCTCTCCGGCCTTAAAGCTTTTCCAGAACATCAGAGACGAAGCCCATCGCTTTGCCCTCTCTTTTCACCGTCTGCGAAGGAAGAAAAGGAGCTTCGCCTCCCCGCTCGACGGAATCTCAGGCTTGGGAAAAAAGCGAAAAGCCGCGCTCCTCGAAAAATACAAGGATTTAAACGCCATAAAAACGGCTGGCGCTGATGAGCTGGCAAAGGTTATCGGCGCTAAAGCCGCAAAGGCGCTGCTTAAAAAATTCAGTGAGTCATAAGCGAAGTGAAGAA
>CAZJXZ010000351.1:0-2809 GCA_964549955.1 uncultured Eubacteriales bacterium | reverse complement strand
ACGGTTGGTCAGGCGGGATTCAGCCCTGCTGAAGCCAACAACCCTTTTAAAACAGGAGAAAAATACCTGGGCAATACAGGCTTGGACCTTAAAGTTGGCTTGAAGAGCAACTTGACCCTCGATGCCACCTTCAATCCCGACTTTGGCCAGGTCGAGGTTGACCCGGCAGTGATCAATCTTTCAGCCTACGAGACCTACTACCAGGAAAAGAGACCTTTTTTCATCGAAGGCTCCAATATCTTCGATGAGTTTGGACGGGGAGGGTCGGCAATGAACGCCAACATCAACTGGCCCCAGCCTACATTGTTTTACAGCAGGAGGATTGGCCGGGCTCCTCAAGGCTATGTGACGCGGGACGGATTTCTGGACTTTCCAGACCGCTCAACCATTCTTGGAGCTTTTAAGCTCACCGGAAAAGTGTCTAATGGCTGGAATTTTGCCTTCACCAATGCCTTGACCGCACGTGAATATGCTGAAATTGACTCTGCCGGAGAGCGGTTCAAGGAGGAGGTCGAGCCCTTCTCCTACTATGGCGTGCTACGAACTCAAAAGGTGTTTAAAGAAGGATACCAAGGGCTGGGCCTTCTGGCAACATCGGTTATCAGAGATTTGAGGAATGACAACCTTGCCGGGATTCTCAACGAGAGCGCTTTCAGCCTGGCCTTTGACGGCTGGTCCTATCTGGACAAGAATAGAAACTGGGTTTTCGGCGGCTGGTTCGGGGGCACACTGGTTGAGGGAAGCCAGGAGACAATCTTGATGCTCCAGCGCTCTTCTCTCCATTATTTCCAACGCCCGGATGCAACACATGTCGAAGTCGATGAGAACGCCACTTCTCTTGCCGGCTGGGGAGGACGCCTTACTCTTGGGAAACAGAAAGGAAGATTTCTTTTGCACGCTGTTCTTGGCGTTCTGTCTCCAGGCTTTGACCCCAATGATATGGGATTCCAGTTCGGCTCCTCTGACATCATCAATTCCCATATCCTCTTGGCCTATCGCTGGCCCCATCCTGGAAAAGTTTTCCGGAGCGTGATAGTCTATGCGGGGCCCTTCCGCAATTATGACTTTGGCGGCAATATAAACTGGGAGGGAGTCCTTGCAGCAGCTGAAGGAGAATTTTTAAACTACTGGGGATTCAACACCATGCTGGCCTACAACCCTGAAACAATTTCAAAAACTCTAACAAGAGGCGGCCCTCTTGCTCTCATCCCTTCCGGCTACCAGATAGATTTGGGTCTCAACAGTGACAGCCGAAAACCAATCGTGCTTTCTGGATACCAAAGCTTCTACAAGAGGCCGAGCGAAGGCTATCAATGGAATGCAGAGGTCAATCTGCGCTGGAAGCCAAGGAGCAACATCAGCTTCTCCCTTGGACCGAGCTATTATGTCGAGGATTCCTACATCCAATGGGTAAGGAGAGTGGATGATTCCCTGATGGCAGAAACCTGCGGAGCCAGGTATGTCTTTGGAAGCATTAATCAGAGAACTCTTTCGGCTGAGGTCAGGTTGAACTGGACCTTCACTCCAAGGCTCACCCTGCAGCTCTATCTCCAGCCTTTCTTAGCTGTGGGCCAGTACGACGAATTCAAGGAGCTCGCCCAGGCCAAGACTTTTGAATACAATATTTACGGCCAGGGAAACTCGACAATCTCTTTTGCCGACAATATTTACACCGTAGACCCGGACGGTCTTGGACCAGCTCCGGAATTTTCCTTCTATAATCCGGATTTCAATTATAAATCTTTCCGCGGGACAATTGTCTTGCGCTGGGAATATCTGCCTGGTTCGACACTCTACTTTGTCTGGACTCAGAATCGAGCGGATTACTCCAATCCGGGAGATTTAAAGCTGGGACGAGACCTGGGAGACCTTTTCACAGCCCCAGGAGACAATATTTTTCTAATCAAGGTTTCTTACCGCTGGAACATCTGAGCTTTGGGCGCTTTTCTTATTCGCCTCCGATCTGCATTAATTTTATACGGAATGTTGGGGCGGTGAAGCTGCGGTTCAAATCAAGGTCATTCCCCACCATGTCGATGGCTTCCAGCATCTCGAAGGCATTTCCGGCAATGGTCAAGCCTTTCACCGGAAAAGCAATCTTTCCGTTCTCGATCCAGAAGCCCTGGATCCCGCCGCTGAAGTTTCCGTTGACCGGATTTATTCCGTATCCTGTCACACCCTTGAGCAAGAGCCCGGTTTTTGTAGCTTTGATAATCTCTTCTGGCGTATTTTTTCCTGCTGCCATGTAGAAATTGTGAGCACCTATGTCGGGAATACTCGTGAACCCACCTCTTGAGGCATTTCCTGTGCTTTTTACCCCGGCTCTTTTAGCCACAATCGTATTGTACATAAATCCCTTCAGCACCCCTTTATCCACAATGATTCTCTTCTGAGTTGGTACTCCCTCCCCATCAAATGGTGCGCTGCCCAATCCTTTGGCAAGCGTTCCATCGTCGATGAGCGTCACCAAATCAGAGGCAATCTTCTGCTCAAGCTTATGGGCAAGAAAGCTTGCTCCTTGAAGGACTCTCTCGCCGTTTATGGCAGCCAGTATTCCGCCCAAGATGCTCCTAGCCACGTCAGGATCAAAGATAACCACGGCTTTTTGTGTCTTGACCATCTTTGGGTCTAGCATCTCATAAGCATCCTTTGCTGCTTTAGCCGCAACCTCCTCTTCCGGCTTCAAGTCAGAGAAAAAGCGCCTCGAGCAGAATTCCCCTCCTGATGATTTCTGCTCTCCTTTTTCAGCAACGACAGAAACGCCAAAAGAACAGGCAGATAATTTCGAACTCTTGGAGAGCCCGTTTGA
>CAZJXZ010000350.1:0-2812 GCA_964549955.1 uncultured Eubacteriales bacterium | reverse complement strand
AATACAACCTGGAAGAGCATGAAGCATTCCTGCGGAGCAGTGGAGCCTTTCATCAAGCATTTCATCGATTCTGGATTCGACATCCTCAATCCTGTCCAGATCAGCGCTGCCGGCATGAAACCCAGGCGCCTCAAAGACTCTTATGGTGACCGCATCGTATTCTGGGGCGGCGGAGTCGATACCCAGAAGGTCTTGCCTTTCGGCAGTCCTTCACAAGTCGAGGCGCAGGTCATCGAAAACTGCGAAGTCTTTGCCAAGGGCGGAGGGTTTGTCTTCAACACAGTCCACAACATCCAGGCCAATGTGCCTGTGGAGAACATCGCGGCCATGATCAACGCCCTCAAGAAATTCAACGGACAGCAACCTGCGGATTGATTAGGGGCTGGAAAGAAGTTCCTAGGTCAGCACAAAAAAGAGCCCATGATAGATATGGCAGGGATACGAAATTTGCTTTGGCGCCTGCAAAGATTTTTGCTACTTTTACTCATCTTGCCGCCGTGTTGGGATGGATAATCGGCAGCCTATCCCTCTTTAATCTTCTGGACAATTTTCCCGCTGGCTTTCTCCTTAAGGATGAGTTTGATTCGGCCGTCTGGCATGCGCTCTTCTTTGATGAGCACATGCTCCTTGTCTGCAGCTGAAACAGCAGCGACAACGTTCTTGGATTGATAGCCATCCCGCCAGGCTCTTAGCTCCACTGGCTCCCAACGTTTTGTCTGCACAGACTTGTAGCAGGCGTCGATAACAGCATTGACCACATAACCGTCATAAAAAGTCTCAGCCGGCTCGCGGCCGCTGTCCAGGGCATTGAACATGTCCTCGAACATATGTCTATAGCCCAGCGCCTGAACCTCGTCGCCAACAGGAAAGAGCCACCCTTTCTCTTTCTCAGCCTTCTCAGCTACATAGCCTCTGCTTCCCACTGCGGTGAACATCTCGATGCCTGTGCGCAGGAAATGGTCAAGCCAGATGGTTCCTTCTGTCCCCGAGACCTCGTCACGCAAATCCATTCCACCTCGAAAGGCCCAGCTCACCTCGAACTGGCCCAAGGCGCCGTCCTCGAAGCGGACCAGGCCGATGCCGTGGTCTTCGGCTTCGATTTGATGGACGAGTGTGCCGGCCCAGCAGATGACCTCCACAGGCTTATTCCCTTTGCCGACGAAGTTGCGGATGATCTCGATGCAATGGCAGCCCATATCAACGATGGCACCTCCGCCCGCTTGCTCCTTGTCCCAGAACCAGGCACTGTGCGGGCCGGCATGGGTCTCGCGGGAGCGGACCCAGAGGATTTTCCCCAGAGCTCCTTTTCTTACAGAATCAAGGGATTTGAGTGTTTTAGGCGTGTAGACAAGGTCCTCTAGGTAACCGCTAAAGACGTCGGACTTGCCGACGATTTCGAGCATTTCCATGGCCTCGGCCATAGTCCGGCCCAGGGGTTTGGTGCAGAGGATTGCCTTTTTTGCTTTTGCAGCGATGCGTACGGCTTGCAGATGCTGGTCATTGGGAAGGCCGATGATGACCACATCTGTCTCCGGGTCATGGATGGCCTCGGCCAGATTATTCGTCCAGCGCGGAATCCCCCACTGCTGGGCAAAATCACGAGCCCGCTCTTTGGTGCGCGAATAAACCAAGTGGACGCGTTCGCCGCCGCGCTGGCCGTGAAGGGTCATGGTGTAGAAGGTGCCGATGAGCCCGCTGCCGAGCATCGTGATTTTATGAGTTTTTTCCATCACTCACTCCTTTCTCCCCTTTAATCCCGGGAAGCTAATCCAAAGCCGAAGCAGGTCCTCATTTTATAATTATCGACTTTCAGCCTTTTCTAACAAAATGCCATCTCGAAGGGAACTTCGATTGAGAGCTCGAGATATCCCCGGTTTTTTCCTTTTATTTTTGTTATTCGAAGAGACGATTTTGAATTCCTCTGGCTATGGGATTATTTCTTGGGTGGGGCTATGTCTTTAATTTTTTCATAAAGAAATGCTGACTGAACAAAAGATTCTGCTGCGCTCTCGAATTCCCGATAGACAAGAGACAAATTGGCCTTGTTTTCATATTCGATGGCCTTCTGGTAAAGCCAGGGGTCGAGATAGACAGAATAGTTTCTTTCGACTTCGCTTCTTAATTGTCTGATGTAAACACCCAGCTCCTTCAAACAAGCCTCATCGCCCTGGCACCTGGTGCTGAGCTGAAAAACACTAACCAACACCCTCGATAATGTCTTAGCTCCAGAAAAATCATCTTTTTTGAAAGCATCGACCGCGTCCTGCTCCCGCCGCACTGCCAGGCGATAGAGCAAATTCTTTTCATCGACATTGCTCTTGTGAGCCTGGGCTTTTGCCGCAGCCAAGCTTGACTGAGCCTTCTGAGCCTCTTCCCTTTCTGCAACCAAAGACAGGAGCTTTTCCATCTCTTCCTGTCCTTCCTTTTGACTCTTGGTGGCTTCTTCGACCTTTCCCTCTTCCTGAAGTTTTCTCCACTCTCTCATCTTTTCCAAGGCTTTATCAAAACCCTCGGAAAAAGTAGAGCCCTGGGGGAGAGCACTCTTGATACTTTCCATGAACTTCTCGACATCTTTGACATCTTTTATGTCTCTTTGATTAAAGAACTTTAAGACCTCAGGGACATATTTGAAAGCCTCGGAGCTAAGCCAAGGCACAATATTTCTTTCCGATTTGGGCCTCTCCAATGTCTGTTTTTTTGTCTCTATTTTAGAGCTCTCTGCCTGGCTTCTCTCCGTTGGACTTGTCGCTTCCGGCTGAGCCAATTCTTCTTCACTGATCTCTCTAACCTGAATTTCATGAATATAGCCAAT
>CAZJXZ010000349.1:0-2812 GCA_964549955.1 uncultured Eubacteriales bacterium | reverse complement strand
TTCTTCATTTTCAAGGCCGCTCCCAAACCATTGTAGGCTGAGGCATAATTCGGGTCGAGCTCGATGGCTTTTTTAAAACTCTCAACGGCCTTGTGGTAAGCGTCTTGCCGGCTATCTTTAAGAAAAATCGAAAGATAAAGCGAGCCAAGGTTATTGAAGACAATCGGATAATTTTTGTCCAAAGTGAGAGCCTTCTCGTAGGCTTGAAGGGCTTCATCGAAGCTCCCTTTATTCCAGTAAGCCACTCCCAGATAGTTCCAGGCTTCAGGGTCGTAGTCGACAATCGCCAGCCCTTTTTTCAGGATATCGATAGCCTGGTCGAATTGGCCGACTTCGACCATGAAAATGCCGTAGGTGACGATAATCTTGAAACTCGAAGGATTGTTTTGATATCCTTCTTTAAGGATATCAACAGCTTCCTTAAATTTCTTCTGCTCTTTATAGAAATTGGCTAAATAGGTGTAAGCGAGGTCAAAATCCTTCCTCTCAGCCGTGATTTCCTTCAGGAGAGAAATAGCCTCCTCAATCTGGCGTTTATGGTAAGAGGAAATAGCTCTCTGGAATTTATTCTGATAAGAGATGAGAACTTTCAGGTCATCCTTGGCTGTGAATTCTTTCTTTAGCAAAGGCTGCGGCGTTGATATATAGCCCAGGCTTCTGAGCTTCTCCTGGGTTTCCCTGTCCATTCTTAGGAGGGCCCCCGATTCCTGCGCCGAGGATTGCGCTTTGACCAGCTTCTCAAAACTGCTTTTGTATTTATCCAGACTTGCGCTCTCAGCAAGATTATTGAGCTCTTGAAAATCCTTCTCCAAATCATAGAGCTCAGGGATGGGTGAATCGATAAACTTCTTATTTCCTTGGATGATGCCTCGAAGCGGCGCCCATCCCCGGCTGTAAAAGGCTGTCAAAGACTCAAAATAGATATCCTGATCGGGAAGCGAACGCCCCCGCATCATAGGCAGGAGCGAAACGCCCTGGAGGAACTTAGGCTTCTCGATGCGCAGAATCTCACAGACTGTGGGAAAGATATCGAGATGGCTAACGTTCTGAGCGATTTGAGCCGGCTTCATTCCAGGAAAAAAAATAAGCAAAGGCACCCAGAGGGTGGTATTGTAGGCAAAATAGCCATGAGTCATCTCTCCGTGCTCTCCCAGCGACTCGCCGTGGTCTGCGGTGAAGATGATGAGCGTTTTGTCTTCCAGGTTCTTTTCCTTCAGAAAAGAAAAGACCTTTCCCAGGGCAAAATCAACGTAGGCGACTTCGCCATTGTAGGGATTATCTTTATACTGAGTTTTGAACGGCTCAGGAGGGCTATAAGGCTGATGGGGGTCAAAGCAGTGAATAAAGAGGAACCAGGGATTCGTCTGACTTTCAAGCCAGGAAAGAGCTTTATCGACGACGACTTCGGCTTTTCTCTCGACAAAGGTGAATTCCTCCAGCATCTGGCTGCCGTAGTTGTCGTCATAAAGGTCAAAGCCCTGAGTCAGGCCAAAGCGCGAGTCAAGAGGAAAAGCGCCAACAAAGGCTGCCGTGGCAAAGCCATTTTTTTTGAGATGCTCAGCCAGCGTCAAAAATTCTTCTCTGACGATGAAATTAGAATTGTCATGCACGCCGTGATAGAGGGGTGTTGTTCCCAGAAGGATATTCGTATGGGAAGGGAGGGTCATCGAGGTGTTGGCAAAGGCTCTTGAAAAAAGAACGCTTTTCTGCGCCAGGCTATCGACCGACGGAGTTTTGACCTTTTGGCTGCCGTAACAACTCAACCGGTCCGCTCTTAGCGTATCGATGCTGATGAGCAAAAGATTAAGCGGTGCTTTGTTTGAGCCGGTGAGGCAGAATAATGGAGGACAGAAAAAAATAAAAAGCAAAATAAACAACAAAGAAGGAGCAAAATAAATACGATAATTTTTGAGCATCTTAGTTCTTTAGGATAGAATCTTTTAATTTTTCTTTTTCAAAAATTCAATGAACCCTTTGATCCTGGCCGCCGTCTCGGAGCTCGAATCATACTTGAGATAGCTCTCAAAAGTGGCAAGGGCCTCCTGGTTGTTGCCCATGGCGATATAGGTCAGACCGAGCCAGTAGATAGCGTCGAGAAAATCCTTCTGAACCTCGATCGCCCTTTTATAATACTTCAAGGCCTCCTCGAATTTTGATTGGCTGTAGAAACCCGAGCCGATGTTGAAGAGGACCATCTGGTCGGTAATCTTCTCGAATGGAATCTTGTTGTACCATTCCATGGCTTTCTCTGCTTCTCCCCGGTTGGCATAACAGTTGCCGATAAGGAGCATGACCTCGGCATTATCGGGCTCTTTTTCCAGGACTTTCCGATAATACTCCTCAGCAATATCATATTTCTGGAGTTCGAAATAACAATTTCCTATATTCTTGTTGATGACATAGGCCAAAGGATTGGCGTTGATGATGCCTTCATAGGCTTTGATGGCCTCTTCGTATTTTTTCTCCTCATAAAGCCTGTTTCCTTCCTTAAGGGCTTCTTTAAACTCATCGCTGATGACTGCAGCCTCTGCTTTCTTGAGCTTAGTTTCCAGCGGAGGATTTTTACTCGATTCTTGGATATCGACGCTTATTCTTTGAGGAAGATAGCCAGCCTTCTCGAAGTCTAAATTCCACCCTCCGCCTCTGATATAGTTTGCCTTCCATTCGCCCTTTGCGTCTGTCACCAGCTCAAACCCAGCGCCTCCCCTCAAGGAAAAGAGCATGACTTTAACTCCCTCCAGAGGCTTCCCATCCTGGTCATAGACCACGCCAACCATTCTTCCCTGGCCTCTGTAGCTTTGAGAAAAAAGAA
>CAZJXZ010000348.1:0-2843 GCA_964549955.1 uncultured Eubacteriales bacterium | reverse complement strand
CTCGTCCTGTAGAAATATTTTGGCCAATCGTCGGGAAGCGCATTCCAGACCTGCTCGAGCGCAAAGCCTTCCCATGAACTCCCGAGATAAGGATTGCCAAGGAGATCATCTATGATGCGAATGTTAAGAAGGGCATGAAGCAGGCCTGAGTCGCGGATGTAAACCTTCGGCGTTTTCACCAGGCGCTTCTTCAAATTAGGGAGATACGGTTGAAGCTGTCGTACGATGAATGTCTCTGCCAAAATGTCCAGATAATGGCGGACTGTGGGTGCCGATACACCAAGGCTTCCTGCAATCTGACTGGCGTTCCAGAGGCGGCCGTGAGAATGGGAGAGCATCAGCCAGAAGCGCCTCAATTGAAGCGCAGGAACGCGGATTCCAAGCTGCGGGATATCTCTTTCAAGATATGTCCTGATGAAGGCTTCTCTCCATGCCAAACTGTCCTCCTCGGACTCTGCTAAGTAACTCAAAGGATATCCACCTCTGAGCCAAAGACTTTGGAGGACTCGCTCATCCTGTCCCACTTCGCTGATATGGAAGGGAGGGAGCTCATGATAGATGATTCTCCCGGCGAGGCTCTCTGATGATTTTTTGATCATCTCCGGAGATGCAGATCCGAGGATGAGGAAACGGCCCGGCTTCCTGTCTTGATCGACAAGCGCCCGAAGAACGGGAAAAAGAGATGGCATCCGTTGAATCTCGTCGATAATGACCAGAGAATCGCGGTGTTGATTGAGATAAAGTTCAGGCTCGGCAATCTTGCTTAAGTCCGACGGGAGTTCAAGATCGAGGTAGATAGAAGTGTTTGGATAATGACTGCGAATTTCGAGAGCCAGCGTTGTTTTGCCCACCTGCCTTGAACCAAGGATGCCAACCACTGGAAAATTATTAAGAGAATTAATTATCTTCTTCTGAAGTCCTCGCTTAATCATTCTTGTATTTTAAAAGATTGTCTTTCAATTTTCAAGGATAAAAAGAAAATTTGGATATTTCGAGAGGCTCCTGATAAACGATTTGGGGTGAAGGAGAATTGAAAGAGTTTCTCCATCAAATGCCCATTCTCCACCGATTTTTTTATGCAAAGAATTGACATCGATTATTATCGGGTGATAGATTTTTTGCATGGTCGACAGCATGATTTTAAGGTCCAAAAGGGATCCATTTCAGCCACTCACAAAAAGCAAATTCCCCCAGAGGGGCTCTTATGAATAAAATATCAAACCTGTTATTAATGAAATGAACAGTGAAAGCAAGAGGGAAGATAAATAATGAGATATTTTGTCTGGATATTATTTTTATTTTTTTTAGGCCCTCCAATTCTCATGGATTTGGATCAGGTAGAACTAAAAGCCAGACAACCCTTTGATCGGACGCCACGGAGCAATTTTTATGTTTCAATGGATGGTGGAAAAACTATCAATGAGCTTAAAACAGAACACCATATTGTCGATATCATGCTGGATGACACAAACGAAAAAAGATTGATTGGCATTACACATAAGGGAAAGCTCATTGAGAGCTATGATGATGGGAGAAGCTGGAAAATATTTAAAGACCTTGCCATAAATTGTTATGATTGGGATCCCTGCCATCTGTTTATATCATCAAAAAATACAATTTTTATATACGGCGGTTACGGCGGAAAAAATTTTGTTCGTGTGGCTGAAGAGAAAATAGCTAAAACCCCATTCGCTTGGGTTTGGCAGATGATAACAACTCCGTCCGGTGACATTTTAGCTTGGGCATTAGGACTAAATGAACAGTATACGAATATCTTTATCAGCACAGATGATGGAATAACATGGAACAAATATTTTGACAACGCCTTTGACAGCCGCTTTTATGTATCCCCGAAGGGGACGATTTTTTTGTTATGCATAAAAGCTGGCTCTTACAAATGTTTTCGCTTACAAAATAATGAGCTTAAAGAATTACCATTTAAATCTGTCGCTTACCTAGTGACCTCGCCATCGGACAATATCCTTCTTTCTGGTGTACACGGTCAAGAAACTGATTGTTACAACTTTATCAGCTATGATGATGGTCTGACTTGGAAAAGGCTTTTTGAGCCGGGTGAGATTGAAGCCCTCATGCGAGGTGAAGCCGAAGGGACAATAATTATAAAGGAAAGGGACGGCAAGCTGATAAAGCATAAAATCGAAACTGAATATCCGACTCCAGATGATTACCTGTTTTTTTGTAAGATACTTAAATTTGAAAAGTTACATGTTTTTAACTTGACAAATAAAATTTTAAAAGACATCGAAATTAAATGGAAAGAAGCCTATAAAATTAGCGATATTTTTTCTCCTAAAACAGAACTGGCTAAAGAAGGGATATTCTTTCTTGCACATCGTTATAAACTTTATCGAACATTTGATAATGGAAAGACATGGCAAGAGCCATTTGATACCAGAGTTCCAATTGAAAAAATACTAGTCCATCCCAAGAACAAAGAAAAAATATTTTTTATCGCAATTGAGTGGCCAGATGTGTAAGGGTAAACTTCTTTTTCCGAATAAATGACAAATCCCTGTTCACATCCTAGGCCATTAAAATTAAGGATGATGACCTCCGGACAATTTCGGCGAATTTGTAAATTTCATCTCAAAGGCAAAGCGCTTCTTCAAATTGCAGAGATACGGTTGAAGCTGGCGTATAAGGAGTGTGTCTCCCAAGAAGTAATTACCCTCCTTTGAAGTACTCAGGTAATCATGCTCGTATTTTAATAGGCAGAAAAGCAATTTCTTATAAGCTTCAATACAGGTTTCGCTGATGAATTCTCAGATCACATCCTTGGCTTGAGATAATCTATTGATATCTCACTTTTTCTTTTGCGGACT
>CAZJXZ010000347.1:0-2846 GCA_964549955.1 uncultured Eubacteriales bacterium | reverse complement strand
CCGAAGCACCGGGGTCGCTCCTGATCAAATACCGCCGCGTCCGCTGAGGATAGTATCTTTTTTTCAAGGGCCTTCGAGTTTTGCCTGCAGAGAATCAAAGAGCGAAATCTGCCTATGAAATTTGAAGATGAAAGCCGCGGTTGACGGAAGATTCTTCTTATTGTCAACATCTGTGAACATGGGGAAGCAGAGGGCTAGTAACCTTGATTGACATCCATTGTCAAGCAAGGTCTAATAATCTCAACAGAATCAAGGAGAGATAAATGAAAAACCCTATTCCTAAATTATCTATGACTGTTCCTTTGGCTTTTCTGCTCTCCCTGATTTTGACAATCTCCTTTTCTTCCTGTTCTAAACCCAAACTTGGCGATATCGTTAGAGAGCATATCAAGGCTGTTAACAATGACGATATAGAGAAAAACTTGACTCTATTTACAGATGACGCAGTTTTTGAAATAGCTGTTCCTGAGCAATATCGTCAATTTTATGGAAAGTTTACCGGAAAAGACCAATTGAGAGACTTGATGGAATGGGACGTTGTCAACAATGCTCGGCTTACCATTAACGATATGAAAGTAGAAGGGAACACTGTTATTGTCAAGCTAACGGAGAAAAATGAAGGTTGGAGACTCATGGGGATTGAGGAACCCCCTTTTACGGCTACTTATAAATTCCGTGGTCGTCTATTGGAAAAAGTAAAACTCGAATTCAGTCCCGAGAACGCAGAGCTTTTAGGCGAGAAATTTAAGCCCTTTGCCGAGTGGGCCAGCAAGGAGCATCCTCAGGAATTTAACAAGATGGCTACGGCCGGTTATTCGGCTGAAGGCGCCAGATTATATTTGTCTCTTGCGAAGGAGTGGAGAGATAAAACATACACAAAGACGGTGAGCGCGGAACAAGAGTTGATTAAGCTGGAGAACGAGTGGGCTGAAGCCTGGGTTAAGAGCGATGTCGCATTCTATAACCGGATTACAGTAGATGACTATACGTGGACGTCCCCCTGGGGCATGGTCTTTACCAAGGCCATCGACCTTGCTCTCTTAAAGTCAGGGGACGACGTAATTAAGTCCTGGGTGCTCGCTGACATGAAGGTTCGCGTTTACGGAGACGCGGCGGTCGTCACTGGCCGCGACACGATCAAAGAAACGTATAAAGGCAAGGATGTCAGTGGTCAGCATCAATGGACGCATACCTGGATTAAGCTTGCTGGACATTGGCAGTGCGTAGCCGGGCATAGTTCGGAGATAGCCCAGAAATAGAGCATCGGCGAACGAACATAATTGACATTTGCCCTCTGATCAAGTATGGGTCAGACCAGATTATTTCTCAAAGCCCACCTTCTTCAGCAGTTCTTTGTACCTTGGGTCAGAGTGCAGATTTTTAATCCAGGGATCGATTTTTAGAAAAATCATTTGACCGGCGCGTTCCTCATAGGCTTTGGTCAGCCATTCGAATGCTTTTTCTTTTTCTCCCAAGCCTGCGTAGACTTCCCCGATAATATAGGCATCCACATAGCGTCTCGCTCTTAAATCCAGCATGCGGTTCAAAAGGTTCCGGGCTTTCTCTTTTTGTCCTGAGACAGCGTAGACCCATCCTAAAAACGAGAAAATTTGGACATCTTCGCGTGTTGGCCAGGCAGATAGCACTTTATCAGCCTGGGCAACAGCTTCTCCGTACATTCCCTTAAGGGCATAAGCCGAAGCCAGAAATAATTGTCCATAAAGAATGCTTGGATCCATATCCAGTCCCTTTTTGATCTGCACAATGGACTCATCATAACGGCCCGCAAATTGATAGCCCCACGCTCCCAAATAGACATAGTTCGCAGGCGTAGCTGGATCGAGCTCTACGGTATGCTTGAGTCCGGCGATGGCTTCGTCGAATCTTCCCATAAAGGCTAAATACATTGAGTAGGGAATGTAGACATCCATGCTGCCAGGGCTGAGCTTGAGGGCGCGCTTGAACTCGCGCTCAGCGCCGGCACTATCCCAATCGAAAATCATCTTGAGATAGCCGAGCGAGGCGTGAGCTTCTCCGAGTTCCTCATCGAGCTCAATGGCTTTTTTTGCTGCCTCCATGGCCTTTGGATAGCCTTCGTCGGGAGCGAGATAACCGGCCATGCAAAAAAGGCTATAGCATAGTGCCTGACCCGCATAGGCCAGAGCATAGCCTGGATCCTTAGCTAAGGCCTGTTCGAAGTAGCCAATAACTTTATTAAAATCTTCTTCAGCAGAGGCTCTGTCTAAGAAATAGCGTCCGAGCAGATAGAAATTGTAAGCTTCAAGATTCTCGGTAGGACGCTTCACCAGTCTCGCTCGCTCATCACTCAAGAGCGTGAGCTTGAGTTTATCGGCGATGGTTAAGGCAATTTCATCCTGGATGGCAAAGACCTTGGTCAGCTCTTTATCGAACGTCTCTGACCAAATATGATAGCTATCAGAAACGTTTACAAGCTGGACTGTGATGCGGAGCTGGCTGTCTTCTTTCCTGACACTCCCTTCCAGCACTTTCTCGACATTGAGCTTGCGCCCGATTTCACGGATATCTTCAGCTTTTCCCTTAAACGAGAAAGCCGAGGTCCTCGCCGGGACTCTTAATTCTTTGATATTGCTCAGCCGGTTGATGAGCTCTTCTGTCATCCCGTCGCAGAAATACTCCTGGTCTTTCTGAGGGCTCATGTCAACGAAGGGTAGCACAGCGATTGAATTTTTCCATTGAGAGGCCGGAAAGGTCTCTCGCGCCGGTTCTTTCAAGTGAAGGATCAGATTGATATCCAGGAGAATTGTCAATGAGAAAACCAGAGGGATCAAAATGAGTTCCGGTTTGAATTTCCTTGGCTTCTTGCG
>CAZJXZ010000346.1:0-2855 GCA_964549955.1 uncultured Eubacteriales bacterium | reverse complement strand
CCCGCTCTTCGATGGCTGCGATGGCCGCTTCATAGACAGGCACTGTGCCCAAGGGGATAAGGGCTTTCTTGAGGATTGTCCTTCGGATTTTTGCAATATCGCCGCCTGTGCTCAAGTCCATGACCGTGTCTGTTTTGTAATCCAGGGCAATTTTGACCTTTTCCAGCTCGTCCTTCACTTTGGGAAAGTCCACGGATGTTCCGATGTTGACATTGACCTTAGTCCTGAGTTTCTGTCCAATGCCCACAGGATGGATGAAAGAATGATTCGGATTATGGGGAATGACAATCTTTCCTTCCGCGACTAACTCGAGCAGAGTTTCAGGAGCGAATCCCTCCTCTTCGGCGATTTTTTTTAAAGATGAGGAAATCTTCCCTTTTCTTGCCTCTTCTTTCTGTGTCATCATCTCTTAAAGGAGATATATTTTAGCCCATTGCCATCTCAAAAACAACCAACCCTCGCTCAAATTCTGGCAATTTCTTTTTCTTTTTGTTAGCATGAAAAAGCAGGTAATTTAAATGTCTTCAGCTAGAGTGATCGTTTCCTTCTTTCTTATTATCTTTTTCTCAATTTCTTATGGAATTCAAGAATATTCTTTGCCTGAGGCAATGAAAGTCGTGGAGGCTCTGGAGAAAATCCAGAATGAGCAGTCTGCCGGGAACCAGACGATTTTCAAAAAAATTCTGATTACTGAGAGTGAGCTTAATTCTTACATTGCTTACAGGATAGAAAAAGAGAATGAAGAAGTGATGAAGGTATTACGGCTGAAATTATTCAAAGGAAACAAGGTTGAGGGAATGACATTGATAAACCTCAGAGGACAGAAGATACCAAAATTCCTGCGCCCGGAGATGACGCTTTTCTTCGCAGCAAAACTTGAAGTGAAGGAGGGAAAGGTCAAGATTCATGTTGAAGACCTTTTTCTTGAAGGGCAGCGTATCCAGCCGGTGGTGCTCGACGCCATCTTAATGATCGCCGCCAAAGTCGATAATACTGAATTCACAAGCATTAATGATTGGTATGAGCTTCCCTATGGAATCAAGAATATCGAGACGGAACGTGGCAAAGCGATTTTATATTATTAATATTATTAATGGCTTTCTCAGGCGCTCGAGATGATAAGGATCATCAGCGGAATTTACAAAGGGAAAAGATTGAAGAGGGTGGTCAGCCCTCTTGTCCGTCCGATGCCCGATAAACTTAAAGAAGCATTGTTCAACATCCTTGGAGAAGAGGTGAGGGGCAGTGTTGTTCTTGATGGCTTTGCCGGAACAGGCTCTTTAGGGATAGAAGCCTTGAGCCGGGGGGCGGAAAGAGCGGTTTTTGTCGATGATTATTATCCAGCGCTCAAGGTTATAGGGATCAATTTAGCGAAATGCGGTGCTGAGGCAAAAGGTCGAATCCTCCGCAAAGATTTTAATCGCGCCGTTATCCAGCTCGCCAAAGAAGGGGAAAAGTTTGATTTGATTTTCCTAGACCCGCCCTACAAACTTTTGGAAGAGCGAAATCCCTTAAAGGTCATCAAGAAGAGAGAAATTATTAAGCCAAGAGGCAAGATTATCCTTCGCCATTATCATAAGACAAAGTTAGAAACAAAGCATTTTGCGCTGAAGAGGCAGGTGACCATCGGTCAAGACACGATTTCTTTCTATTAGATGCTTTCTCATTTATTCCTTGTTTTGATTAGGCAATGGAAATAGAATAAAATTTCAAATTTGCTGTCAAAAGAGACGATGAAAAAAGCACGCCCAAAAGAGACGCCTTTCTGGCGAGAGACCCGTTCCCTCGACGAAAAGGAAGTTCTCTCAAACCTGATAGGAAGTAAAGGGAGTTCCCTCTTCTTGGGCAGATACACCATGAATGAAGTGACAGCTGCCTTGGGGAGAAAAAATTTCCTGAAGGAGGCCCGGAAGAGGCAATTATGGCCTCTAGAATTTGACCTCGACTCCTCAGAATATCCCCTGCAGAGGCTTCGAATCTTCTGCGAGAGCAAAAATCCAGAGAAGTTGATCGTTGACCTGAAGATAAAAGAGGGGACGTTCCTTCCCAAGAAAAAACTTGCTTCAAGCGTCCCTCTCCCAGAGTATAAATTCTTGATCTTGGAATGGCTGACCCTCCAGAATCCTCTTCTAGATTTCTCCGGAGAAAGAACGCCTCTTCCCGGACAGAAACATCCTGGCCTCAACCTGGGAAGAAAGGTTCTGGATATTTTTATCGACTTGGCCCGGCTCACTGGAAAAGAAGGCCTTCTCGCTTTTCCGGCTTATTTCCATAATGCTCTGCTTTTTTTCCGTTATTTCCATTTCCTCAACCCTGAAAAACAGGGTGAGGTCGAGGCTATAAGGAATTCTTTCCCCAATGTTTCTTTTAAACAATTGGCCTGGATTGTTTATCTTGGCTGTCTTCAAGGTAAGAAGGGCAAAAGATACGAATGGAAGGCGGAGGAAATGATTTATCCTTTAAAAAAGACTTTGAAAGATTATTTTGATTCCAAAGCATACAGAGATAAAGCCAGAGAGCAAGAAGGAAAATTGGCATTTGAAGCCGATTGGCACTGCTTCAAGAAAAAGATGAATGAGCAGCCCATCGGAGAGGAAGGCTTGTTGAGCATTATTGATGATACTTGATTTTAATTATTTTTGTTATTATAAATTTAATTTAAGTCAAAATTGATTTGAGCCTAAGCAAAGGGAAGGAAGAGCTTTTAACTCTTTACTCTTTTGCCATCAATTTGATATAATGACAAGCTGCGAAGGAGAAATCATAGATGAAGAAAGGAATCCATCCTGAGTACGTTGATTGCACTGTAACCTGCGCCTGCGGGAATACCTTCGTCACCCGTTCCACAAAAAAAG
>CAZJXZ010000345.1:0-2855 GCA_964549955.1 uncultured Eubacteriales bacterium | reverse complement strand
TCCGTAATGAGGGTGAGGGTTGGGGGTTCGGAGCACGCTGATTTTCCCCAGCGAGGGAAATCAGCTCCCATTCAGCCTTCGCTCTTCTCTCCTTCGGAGAGAAACCGTGCCCGCTCAGGCTTCATAGGGGACTCCTCACCGCCAAACCCTCACCCTATTCATTATCTCGTTATTAAGGCTTATGAGATTCGGTTGGTTGACAAAATGTTGATTAAATAATAGATTTGATAATTATTTTAAACAGGAAATAAGTTAAAAGGGAGAAGACAAATAAAAAGATCGGAAATAAGATTTTCGCCAGCCCAGGTTCTGGCCATAAGCTTTTTTATCGCCATCTTTACCGGGGCGCTGCTCCTTCTTCTTCCCTTCAGCACCAAGTCGGGACATATTTCTTTTGTCGATGCTCTTTTTACATCAACCTCTGCAACCTGTGTCACTGGCCTGATAGTCCAGGATACAGCCACTTATTTCACTCCGGTTGGCCAGGTCATTATTCTTCTTCTGATACAGCTGGGCGGACTGGGAGTCATGACCTTTTCCACCCTCATTCTCATGGTCGCCGGAAAAAAGATTTCCATAAAGGATAGGATCATTATTCAGAACGGCTTTCACCCCGCAGCGCCCAGGAACATGCAATCTCTTGTTAAAAATATATTTCTCTATGCCTTGACCATCGAGCTCTTGGGCTGCCTTTCTCTTTTCCTCCGCTGGCAGAAAGAATTTTCCTGGTTACAGGCTCTTTTTCATTCCCTTTTTCACTCTGTCTCGGCCTTTTGCAATGCAGGTTTTTCTCGTTTCAGCCAGAATTTAGCCAACTATCGAGGCGACGTCTGGGTCAACCTGACCATCATCCTTCTTATTGTCTTTGGCGGATTAGGTTTCTTGGTTCTCCAGGAGCTGAAAGAGGGCTTTTCAGGAATTTTCAGAAGAAAGAAGATTCATATCTCGCTTCATGCCAAGTTGGTTCTGACCATGACCTCCTGCCTCATCGTTTTTTCTTTTATTATCTTTTTCATCATCGAAAGGAATAACTCGCTCGAAATGTTCTCCCTGAAAGAAAAGATTCTTGCCTCCCTTTTTCAAGTCGTAACTCCACGAACAGCCGGTTACAACACCATGGACCTGAATACTTTGGGTGTGGCTTCTGTCTTTCTTTTGATTGTTCTTATGTTCATCGGAGCTTCTCCCGGCTCGACAGGAGGAGGGGTCAAGACAAGCACAGTGGGAGTGATCATCGCCTTCCTGAGGTCCAGGATTGCAGCCAGGGATTCGGTTAATATTTTTTACAGGACTTTGCCTCAGGAATCAGTCATCAAAGCTTATACGATCGTCACTCTGGCTTTAAGCCTCCTAGCCTTCTCTTCCTTTGTCCTCTTCCTCAGCCAGCCCTGGGCGAGAATGATAGAAGTCTTTTTTGAGGTTTTTTCTGCTTTCGGCACAGTCGGCCTTTCTCTGGGGATCACACCAAAACTGAGCAGCCTGGGCAAGATTATGATTATTTTGACCATGTATATCGGGAGAATTGGTCCTTTGACATTTTTATACGCCTTCAGCCGGGAGAAGGCTTTTGGAAGATATGAGTATGTTGAAGAAAATGTGATGATCGGATAGAATCCAGAAAGGAGTTTTTGAACATGAAATTCGCTGTGATCGGGATGGGAAGCTTTGGCTCATATGTGGCTAAGACTCTTTATGAAAAAGGCCATGAGGTTATTGCCATAGATTCGGAAAAAGAAAAAATCGAGGCCGTCAAGACTTTTGTCTCCCATGGCGTACACATGGATGCCGCAGCTAAGGAAAATCTTCAGGCCCTTGAAATCCAAAATATGGATGTGGTGGTGGTGAGCATGGGGCCGGAGATGGAATGCTCCATCCTGACCGTTCTTTACCTGCACGAGATCGGGGCTAAGCGGATAGTGGCCAAAGCCCTGACTGAAGACCACGCCAAGATTCTGGAGTCAGTGGGAGCCACGGATGTCATCTACCCGGAGAAAGATATGGCCATCAGGACAGCTCTGAAGCTGAGCAGCCCCAACGTCCTGGAGTATCTCCCGCTTGTCTCTGGCATAGGAATTCAAGAGATTTCACCTCCCAAGAAATTTGTGGGAAAGACTTTGAAGCAGCTTGATTTAAGAAACAAGTACGGGATTCAGGTCATAGCCGTCAAACAGCTAGTTCCGGAGAGGACGGACCTTATCCCCAGGGCCGATTTTGTCATCAAGGACAGCGATATCTTGATCATCATGGGCGAAGACAAAGCCTTGGAGAAGATTGATTCTCTGTAATATCTTGGTCAAATAGCTTTAAAGCAAACTCTTCAGGATTTCCGTCGCCACCTGCTTGGCCTGTCTTCCGCTTTCTTTGGTGGGGCCGACACAGGATGGGCACCCTTCCTGGCAGGGACAGGCTTTGATTGTTTTCAGGCATTGCTCGAGGAGTTCCTTTTCCAGGTCGAAGAGAGAAGGGCTCAGCCCTATCCCTCCCGGAAAATTATCGTAGATGAAGATATTGGGCTCGAAGGCGATATCGTAGAAGGCAGGCTCCTCTTTTTCATCCAGAGACTTCAGGGGAATGTCGCGCGGAGGCACAGACTTTCCGGTCGTGTTATCCCCGATGGAGACACCGACATCGTGGATGTCGCACATCATGAAAAGCGGCGAGACGTGATGGAGAAGATAGGCCAGGCCGAAAAGCCCGTTTATCTTCTGTTCTGAAGAAAAAGGAAGATTGTGGAAGATTTCAGAAGGGATGGTCAGCCAGTAGGCAGTGGTGTGCATCTCGTTCTGAGGAAGGCTGAGGTCGCCCGAGCCGACGTTTTCCATGGTGTAGAATTTGATTTTCTTGAAGCCGACGAC
>CAZJXZ010000344.1:0-2858 GCA_964549955.1 uncultured Eubacteriales bacterium | reverse complement strand
GAAGTGGATAAGATTGATGTCCTCCTGCCCTATCGCGAAAAGCTGGCCAACGAGGAATTCCAGAGAGGAGATAGGGTCAAGGCTCTGGTCATCCAGGTTTTGAAAGAGAATAAGGGGCCACAGGTCATCGTCTCCAGGGCTGACCCAAATTTCCTGGCAAAGCTGCTCGAGCTTGAGACTCCTGAAATCGCCAATGGAAATATCGAAATAAAAAATATCGTTCGTCAACCCGGAGAGAGGTCAAAAGTTTCGGTTCACACCAAAGAGAAAGATATAGACCCTGTCGGAGCCTGTATAGGAGTCAAAGGCAATAGAATCATGGCCATCAGCAAGGAGCTAAGCGGAGAAAAAATCGACATCATCGAATGGTCGGAAAATCCTCTAACTTATGCCAAGGCAGCCCTCAGCCCGGCAAAAGTTGATAAAGTCTTTGTCCTCAACAAAACAGATAAAATCATGCAGGCCGTTGTTTCGCCAGACCAACTCTCCCTGGCCATCGGTAAGAAAGGGACCAACGTCAGACTTGCCTCAAGGCTCATCGGCTGGAAAATAGAAATCAAGCAAGAATAAGGCTTAGAACATAGAATTTATCGAAACAAAAGATTATGGACAAAAAAGAAAAGAAAAAAGCAGCTCAGCCAAAAGCTAAAGCCGCAAAGGCTGGGCCGCAAAAAGTCCTGATGAGTGAAGGCCTGAGCTTAAGAGAAGTCTCTGAGAAGACGGGAATCAGGACCAAAGACATCATCGAAAAACTTTCGCAAAAAGGTTACGACCTAAGCGTCAATGATATAGTCAACGAACCTCTGGCCGTGCTCATTTCTCGAGAATTTAACCTTGAAATAAAGTTGGTAACGATCGAGGAAGAAACACGAATTATGGCTGAGAGTCATCCAGAGGATATGATTCTCAGGCCTCCTGTTGTGACCATTATGGGTCATGTTGACCATGGCAAAACCACTCTTCTTGATGCCATCAGACAATCCAATCTTGTTGGAAAAGAATTTGGCGGGATTACTCAGCATATCGGCGCCTACCGAGTCTTTCACAACAAGCGGCCGATAACCTTCATCGACACTCCCGGCCATGAAGCCTTCACTCGATTGAGGGTTCGGGGAGCAAGTGTGACCGACATCGTTGTCCTGGTTGTAGCTGCTGACGATGGAGTGATGCCTCAAACAAGGGAAGCCATAAGCCACGCCAGGGAGGCCCATGTTCCGATCATTGTGGCTATCAACAAAATTGATAAAAAACAGGCCGACGTGGATCAGGTCAAACACCAGCTGCAAAAAGAAGGATTGACTATAGAAGAATGGGGAGGAGACACGATCAGCGTTGAAGTCTCAGCCAAAGAAAAAACAAATCTGAATGAGCTGTTGGAGATGATTCTTCTCCTGAGTGATGTTATCGAAATTAAGGCCAATCCTAAGATTAAAGCTCATGGAGTGGTCCTGGAAGCTCGACTGGATGCTAAAAAGGGTCCTGTGGCTACGGTTATTATTCAGCACGGCATTCTTCATCAGGGAGAGGCCTTTATCTCAGGCCTGTGTTACGGCAAAGTCAAAGCGCTCTTTGATGAAAATGGAAAAACGATGATAAAAGCAGAGCCCTCGATGCCTGTTGAGATTCTCAACTTCTCCGATGTCCCTCAAGCAGGAGACCTATTTCAAGTCGTCGACGATCTGCTAAAAGCCAAGCAGATCGTCGAATATCGGCTCTCCAAGGTCAAAGGAGAACCGCGAAGGCCAGAACATCTCACTCTCGACGCCCTTTTCAAAAAAATGGAGGAAGGCACGGTCAAGGAGCTTCCTCTGATCATCAAAGCCGATGTTCAGGGCTCGGTTGAAGTTCTGAACGACATTCTTCCCAACCTGAGTAGCGATAAGATAAAAATAAAAATTGTACATTCAGCCACTGGGAAAATCACCGAATCCGATGTGCTTCTGGCTTCTGCCTCGAATGCCGTTGTCCTCGGCTACAACATCAAGCCAGACCAAAAAATTCTGGATTTATCCAAAGAAGAAAATGTTGAGATCCGAACCTACAATGTTATTTATGAATTGACTCAAGATTTGAAGAAGGCCATCGCCGGAATGTTGGAGCCGGTTAAAAAGGAGACCTACCTGGGAAGGGCCGAAGTCAGGAGAATCTTTGATCTATCAAAGGTGGGAATGATTGCTGGCTGTTATGTTGTCGACGGGAAAATAACTCGGAACGCAGAAATCAAGGTTATCAGGAACAAAGAAACTATCCATAAAGGTCGAATTTCCTCCCTTAAACATCTCAAAGACTCTGTCAATGAAGTCCTCCAAGACTATGAATGCGGTATCCGTCTTGAGAAATTCAAGGATTTCCAAGAAGGCGATATCCTCGAAGCTTTCATAATTGAAACAGTGAAGCCTGGGTAAGAAAGTTAATGGTCATCGGGTATTTATCTCTGGAGATTTTCCTCCCTTATTCCCACTCATTGAAGGATAAAAGGCAAAGATTATCCAGCCTTATCCAACGTTTGAGGAAGAGGTATAACGTGGCCTTTGCCGAACTGGACTATCAGAAAAAATGGCAGAGAACGACCATCGGCATAGTGACTCTTAATAATCAAAAAAAGGTCATCGAAAGGCTTTTCCAGAGAATCATAGCCGACGCAGAGCAAAATATTGACGGTCAGATCCTCAATCACCAAACACACTACCTCTAACAGGAATAAAGCTCAAAACAAACTATTAATCAGAGATAAACAACCTCTATACAACCTGAAAAAGAGAAGCAGGCTAAAATGAACAAGACTTTAAGACAAAAGAGAGTTGCCAGCGTAATAAAGGAAGAGCTCAGCCGCCTGCTCATTCAAGGAATTCAAGACT
>CAZJXZ010000343.1:0-2868 GCA_964549955.1 uncultured Eubacteriales bacterium | reverse complement strand
TTCAGATTATCGAGCTGTTCCTCACTCCTGAAAGAATCAACCTCTTTGTCAAAGGCCAGGAAGTGCCAGACCAACCTGACTTTAACGCAGTCTTTATAATTCCTCATGACCCACAGAGAATACATGGCAAGCTGCTGGTCGCTATCAAGCTCTTCCTGTCTAGGCAGTGTCAGGCCGGATTTGTAGTCATGGACTTCATAAAGGCCTTCTCCCATATCCATCAGCCTGTCGATCCGGATGTGGTATGTATAATTTCTATCCTCGTCGAGGATAAAGAGGTCTTTTGTCTCCAGGCCGATGATCTTGCCCTGGTCGAAAGGCTGGTAGCGGTGGTAATAATCGGTCAAGTACTTTTCTCCCATTTTGCGGTAGTTTTCCTGGTCATAGTCTTTTTTGACGATAAGCATAGCGTCTGTCCAATTCTCCCGCCATTTCCTGTTGAAGTAAGCGAGCAGCTCCTCCAGTTTCATCAATTTCTGGTGGCGCCTATCCCGGTAGAGCTTCTCCAGGGCTTCATGGACCCTTGAGCCGAGAAAAGCCTCGATCGTCTCCACAACAATTTTGACTCTATCGATGTAAGCATATTTGTACTGCAGCGGGCATGTCTCATAGGTCCCGATTTGCGAATGACTGAATGAGGGCATCCTTTTTCCTTTCAACCTTCAATCGACATAGAGCAGGAAGCCCTTGAGATAGTCGCTTTCCGGGTGGAAGACGCTGATGGGATGGTCGTAAGCCAGATGATGGCGCTGAATGAGGCGCACGTTCCTTCCGGCATCTTTGGCAGCCTGAAAAATGACTTTCTGAAACAAGGCTTCGCTGACAAAGTAAGAGCAGGAAAAAGTGAGGACAAGGCTGCGGCCTGGGACTTTTTGAAAAACGAGGAGGTTGATGTCCTTGTATCCGCGGCAGGCCTGCTTAATATCTGTTTTTTTCTTGGCAAAAGCAGGAGGGTCGAGGATGATGAAGTCGTAGGGAAGCTCCGCTTGGCGGAGAAAGTGAAAGACATCGGAAACATAAAAATGATTGGCTCCGCTCTCAAATCCATTGGCTTTGATATTTTGTCTGGCCAAGGTGATGGCTTTCTCTGATGTATCCACCAGGTCGACATGGACTGCTCCTCCGGACAAAGCATAGACGGAAAAGCCTCCTGTGTAAGAGAAGCAGTCCAGGACGCGCTTGCCTGTTGAATGCGAGCGGACGAGCTTTCGCATCTCCCGCTGGTCAAGGAAAAATCCTGTTTTCTGTGAGCCGGGGAGCTCGACAAGAAAGCGGATTCCATCCTCCACTATCTCCACTGTGTCTCTCATCTTGCCGGCGAGCAGGCCTTCAAAATCAGCCATCCCTTCTTCCCTGCGCGAGGGAAGGTTTGACTTTTCGTAGATGCCCAGCGGAGAAAATTTCTCAGCGAGGATGTCAAGCAAAAAAGGCTTGAGCTTTTCCATGCCAAGAGTCGTGATTTGAATAACGAGAATATCGTCATAGCGGTCGACGACAAGTCCGGGAAGGTTATCCCCTTCTCCGTTGACCAGGCGGAAGGCGTTCGTTTTTTCATCGAAAAACCGCAGACGGAGCGCAAGGGCCTCTTCGAAACTCTTCTTGATGGCTTCAAGCGGCGGAGTCTGGTCAAAACTCAGCATCCTGCCGATGATGGAGCACTCCTGGTTGAAATAGGCGTAGCCCAAATGCTCGCCCTCGAAGCTGCGCACAGGAAGAATGCTTCCGTTTTCAAATCCAGAGGGAAAGCTCTTGACAGCTCCGGAAAATATCCAGTGGTGGCGGTTTCGGATTGCCTTATCCTTGTTTTTATGAAGGATGACTCCCTGGTATTCCATTTTTTAGGCTCAGATGCGGCTCAATAATTTCTTGATTATGACTCTATCGGCCTCAGCAAAATCATAATTAATCAATTCTGAAGGGAGCACCCATCTGATTTCTTGGTGAGCAGATGGCTTGAACTCGCCGCAGATATGGGAAACCTTGTAAGCCATGAGCTCGATCGGCTGAGCTGAGGACAGGAATTGGCTTGAGCCGACGAAATCCCCAACTCTTGTCTCAACGCCAAATTCTTCAAAGAGCTCCCTCTTCAAGCACTCCTCAGGAGTTTCCTCGGCTTCTATCGTGCCTCCGGGAAACTCCCATTTATTTTGCTGAGAATCTCCCTCTTTTCTCCTGGCGATGAGGATTCTTCCTTCTTTTTCGATTATGGCTGCTGTCACTTTCTGCATCTTCGGCTCTTGTCATTTTAGCATGATATTTTTGGAAAACATAAATAAAATTTTGGTTTTCTCAATACCCGGCCTAATCCTCTTTATAACACAAATTTGCGGCTGATTCCGCCTGTAATGGCGGCGAGGGAACGCTGCTAAAAAAAGAACAAAAGCGGGTCGCTGCGGATGGCGCTTTAGTAGAGCTATTCAATAGAAAAAAACAATTATGTGCTTCCCGATTTAGAGTGCTATTTTTTGTGAAGGGAACTTTTTAAAGCCGCCAGCCTGTGCCTGGCGTCTTCGACTACTGTCAATCCTTTATCGGCGTCTTTCCAAAGCTCAACAATTCTTTTGTATTGCTCGATCGCTTTTGCCTTCAGACCTTTCTCTTCATAGAGCTTGGCCAGGCTGTATCGGGCCAGAGGATGGATTATGCTCTGCCCTCGCTGAGAGGCGTTAGAGTATATCAACCGCTCATAAGCGGCGATGGCATTGTCAATATCGCCCTTTTTCGCTAAAGCCTGGGTAATCCATCCCTCCCTGTAAGGAAGGTTTAGCCAGACCATTGTGTATGGATTTCTAAAAACGACCTCCACAATCTGCCTTTTTTTAAATTCAGAGATAGCCTCATCCACAAGACCTTGGGCTAAAAGGACTT
>CAZJXZ010000342.1:0-2875 GCA_964549955.1 uncultured Eubacteriales bacterium | reverse complement strand
TCTCCTTCTTCGATAAAGGCCCAGTCGGGCTTGAGCCAGTAAGGGTCTACGAGCTTTGACTTCACTTCAAACACTCCCATTGGAGTGTCGAACACCCATCTTCTTTTGCCATCGGGCTCTTCAAGGATATTGCCGCTTCCGCAAGAGATGACAGCTTCTCGAGTCGTGTCTGGACCTTTTTTCAGGTAGAGAATATTGTTAGCTGAATCGATGACGATATAGAATCCCGCGGGAGAAAGCCTCTCGATCCTTTTTTTCAGAATTCTGTTTTTTGTTTGAATAATTCTTAGGTCCCCTTTTTCCAGACCAGCCTCAGCAGAGTCTTTCTTCCACTCGGCAGCACTTTTTCCGCCGAGGTAATATCCAACTCCTTCTAAAACTAAAAGAACAAAAATGATTGAACTAATGACGATGATTGGGATTAAATGCTGCCTTTTTAAAAACATCTTTCAGAGACCTTTCCTCGTTATCGGGAGTTTCGCCGGGCTACTAAGAGCACGGACTATGGTCACTGGAGTTCCAAGATCGACTATATCAAAAATTTTATTTATGTCTTTATTCTCAAGGGAGATACAGCCATCAGTCAGAGATTCGTTGCCCCCGCCGTGGATTTCTATCGAGTCTCCTATGCTGGCTCCTTCGGGCACGAGTCCTTTCATTTTTGCCGAGCTGAATTCTTCTAAATCTTCCTGACTGGGGTAGCTTAGCAAAAGTGCTTTATGATATCGTCTTGAGGGCAGTTTTTTTGTGATTCGATACTTGCCTTCAGGAATGGCAAAATCGCCGGAATGAAGCTTATCGGATAATCCATTGCGCGAGAGACCAATCAAGTATGTCCCGACCGCTTTGCCTTTTTTATAGACAGTCAACTTCCGGTCAAGCTTGTCAATAATAATGACAACAATATTGTTTTTTGTTGATTCAGATATTGTCTCATTCACCCATCTCTTCCAAGTTCTTATGGCACGCTCATTGACATATCGGGCCAGGAAAGACCTGACTGTTTCTTCTGCTTTCTCGATATAAGGGGATATGTCATTCAACTTTTCCTCGGCTGCAATAAGATTTCCCTCCTGCTTCATGAAACCTACCTCGCTCATAAGCAATTCTGCGCTGATGATAGCAGACCTTGCCACCAGGGTTTCCTTTGCTATCAGGCTTAATTTCTTGACGGCATCGATTCTATTCTTAAGGCTAGCCAGCTGGCTCATAATTTTATTGGATTTTATTTCCTTTTCTATCTCGACTTTTTGTGAAAGCTTTGCCCCTTCATCAAGGACATTCTTGAAAGCAAGCCGGACAGGCTTGTATTTCCTGAACCAGATGAACTTTCTCTTTTCCTTGATGAGCTTATTTTTCGCTTGCCTGTAAGACTCCTTATATTTCAGATAGTCTTCAGAGGCATAGAATGCTGAGCCCACCCTCCAGAGGTTGCTTTCTTGAGTCTCTGTCTCTTTAACCTCGGAAGGGACTGGCGGCGCTTTGCATCCGGATGCTGACAGGCTTAGGAGAAGAAGAATAGCAATCAGCCAGTTCCGCATCATTAGAAAAGGCTGACAGGCTATTTCTTTCTTCCCTTCACTTTTTCAATGGCTTTCTTTATCTGGTCTGATATTCCAGCGGCCTTTTCCTTGATGGCTTTGGCTTTATCGGCTGCTCCGTAATAATCCTCGGCGTCGATCGCTTTCTGAACTTCTAGAAGAGATCCTTCAAGAGCTTTTAAATCAGCAGTGAAAGCTTCTATGTCAGCTCTAGTCCCTTTCCCTTTTGGAGCTTTCTTCAGATATGCTTTGGCCTCTGCCACGGCTGCCGCAGCCTCGGGCTGAGCGGCAAGAGCCGCTTTCTTGGCTTCCTCTTTTCTCTGAGCAATGGTAGGCACAAGATTATCTGCTTCAGTTTTCACATTTGCGAGCATTTCTTTGGCTTTGCCGTACCCCTTGAATAACTTCTTGCTCTGAGCGGTGACCTCATCCAAAGCGGCTGTCAAGTCATCATTCAGCTTTTTGAATTCATCCTTGGCATAGATTTCTGCTCCTGCTTTTTTTACAGTTTCCACAGCGGATTTGGCGTTGTCCATTTCCTGTGTAGGCTGCTTAGCGCAAGCGGCGAAGAAAAAGGTGATCAGCAATCCTAGTGTGATGACCCGGAATAAAGATTTCATGTAAACCTCCTTTTATTAAGCGCTCTTTTATTTATTATCGTTTTCTTTGAATTCAGAGCCGGATTTGCTTCGCTTATTTCTTTTTCACTTTGAGCTGAACTGATATTCATTTGAGTGGTTTAATGCGGAAAGAAAGAGGATAACAAAAGTCGATAATTTTTGCTTTGAATATTTTTGATATGTAATTGAATTTAATCATCTTAAACGAGTTTATTCTCTGCTCTAAATCTCATCTATTTTAAATCAAAAAAAGCAATTGTCAAGTTTGCCTCATTATGGATCAGGCTGGGTGTCTCGAAGACACGCCGCTTTTATCCCAGCGAGTCAAAAGCGGCTCGATTCCAGGCTTCGCTCTCCTCTCCCTTCGGTCGAGGAACCATGCCCGCTCAGCCTTCCATACGGTCTTCTCGACACCCAGCCCGATCCTCTTCATACCACGGATTTGCGGATACTTTCTCATTCATTAACATGCTTGATTATTTGGTCAGGTAAACTATAATAATAAGCTTGCTGGAATCCTGATGAAGAAATCGAAAGCAATCTTTTTTCTCCTTCGTATCCCTTTTCTGACCGTTAGTCTCGGAGCTGTTCTCCTGGGGACAGCTTTTGCCTGGTGGCAGACGCGGAAGTTTGAGCCGGTTTTATTTTTCTTAGCTCTGGCCGGAGCCTGTGCTCTTCATATTGCCTGCAATGTGGCCAACGATTATTTTGACT
>CAZJXZ010000341.1:0-2879 GCA_964549955.1 uncultured Eubacteriales bacterium | reverse complement strand
GGTTTGCAGCCCAGGCGCCTGTGCTGATCATGATCTTAGCCAGGCTGGACATCATTGCCAACAGGATAGGCAAGCAGATCCAGAATGTCAGCTTTTATCTCATCGATATCGGAATCGCCGGAGAGCATATCGTACTGCAGGCCGAGGAGCTCGGCTTGGGGACCTGCTGGATTGGCTGGTTCAACCCGCGCAAAGCCCGGAAGTTTTTCAAAATCCCGCGCAAGTTCAAGATTGTCTCACTGATGGCCATGGGCTATTACGAGAAAAGACCTTCCAAAGAGAAAAAAAGAAAAAAGCTTGAAGAGATTGCCTGGTTCAACAGGATTGGAGAATAAGAAGCAAAGCTTATTTTGAATATTTTTTTAAAAAAAATAAGCCTTTGAAGAATAAACCTTTGTTTCGATTGTATATAATATAAGAAAGCATAGGCGAGTGAAGAGAATGGAGGCGAAAATGAAAACAATGAAAGAAATTTTTTTGCTGCTCTTTATTTCCATCTTTTTTTCTTCGGCCCTTTTTTCAGATGAGATTGTCACTCAAAGCTCAATTTCCACTGTTACCGTCTTTCCTGACCGGGCAAGCGTAACCAGAGAGGCTGACCTCTCGCTTGCTTCAGGAGTCCATTCAGTCGTTTTTAGCGGCCTTCCGGCGACGCTCATTCCGAATTCAGTCAGGGTTTCAGGAAAAGGAACAGCTTTGGTCAAAGTCTTGGGCGTCGATATCTCGACTCAATTCCTTGAATCTGCCCTACTTCCTGAAATAAACAAGCTCCAGAAAGAAGTCGATAATGTCCAGCTCGAGATTGATAAGATAAAGGATAAGATCGATGTTCTCGAGTCCCAGGAGAAATTTCTGAAATCGATCGAAGCCTCGACCAGCTCCAAGGCATCTCAGGAGATTCTGCTCGGCAAGCCTGATGTTCAAAGCTGGGAAAAAGTCATCAATTTTCTGGCAGCAAAGCTCCAGGATGCGAAGCAGTCAAAGCTTGAATGCAAAAAAGCCCTGGCAGAGCAGGTGGCAAAGCTTGAAGCTCTCAAGAAGAAGCTCGAATCCATAAAGCCTCAAAAGCCTCTGGAAGGAAGGAGAGTCACAGTTCTTCTGGAGTCGAGCCGGGCCGGAGATTTCAAGCTCAACCTCTCCTACACTGTCATCAATGCCCGCTGGTCTCCGCTCTATACTCTGAGAGCAGTTCCTGATTCAGCGGAGATTGAGCTTGCCCTTCAAGCCAGCATCCAGCAGATAAGCGGCGAGAACTGGGATGATGTCGATGCCCTGCTTTCCACCTCTTCTCCTGCACTGGCTACCAACCCCCCTGCATTAAATCCTTGGATACTTGATATCTATGTTCCAAAACCCATGGTCAGAAAGGAAGCCAAGGACAAGGAGCGAGGAGTTATAGGCGGAGTTGTCGGGGGAGTTTTGGGTGGAGTGGTGGGGGAAGTCGAAGCTCCGCTTGAAGCCGAGATGGCCTCAGCAGGAGTGGTCGAGACAGGATTGCATTTGAATTTTGAGATAAAGAGGAAAGTCCAGATTCCAAGCGACGGAGCGCCGCACAAAGTCCCGATAGACTCTAAAAAAATGAGCGTAAAGTTTAACTACATCTGCGTCCCTAAGCTCAAGGAGGCTGCTTTTCTCAGAGGAAAGCTGAAGAACACTCTTGCCTATCCGCTCCTTTCCGGAAAGGCTGATATCTTTATTCTTCAGGATTATGTCGGGTCGGCTGCGCTTCCTTTTGTAGCCGCAGAAGAGGAGGCAGAGATGTTCTTCGGAGAGGACAGCCAGATCAGGGTCAAGTATGAACAGCTCAAGAGGGAAAAAGTTGCCCCCGGCTTCTTGAGCAAGACAGAGAAGCTCAGACTCGTCTATAAGATAACTATTCAGAATCTAAGGAAATATCAGGTCGAGACAGAAATCCTCGACCAGATTCCAATCAGCCAGAATTCCAAGGTCGAGGTCAAGGAGGTCAGCATCAATCCTGCTCCGACGAAAAAAGACGAGAAAGGGATTCTGAGCTGGATTCTCACCCTTGCCCCTCAGGAAAAGCGGGAAATTCTTATCGATTTTACGATTGAATATCCCAAGGACACGAATATCATCGGGCTATAAGCAGCGACTGCGGAATGACTCAGGCAGAGAGTCTTTCTGAAAAGCTCAAAGAAAGGCCGAAAGACACTAAAAACCTGTCGAGTATCCAGGCTTCCTAATAATCGCTGGCCAAGGTTATCCCCTTAATCAGCAATTTGAAAGGAAGCATCCTAAATTCCGATTTGAATACTTTCTTGACCTCATTAAGAAAAATATGTATTGTTTGATTCAATTATTAAAAGGAAGGAGGAGCGCATGTCAAATTCATTTAAAAAAGTCTTTGGCCGATTTATAAGAATAATATTTTACGGCCGAACCTGGGCAGCCATCTTTCTTGCGGCCGCCCTTGTCTTTTCTCCTGTATTTTCCTTCTCGCAGCAGAAAATCCATGAGGAATATACCAAAAAAATTCGCGAGTTCACCACAGACCCCTGTTTCTCGACGAAATACGTGAACTATATACCATATGCCAAGGGGATTCCCACTCCGCTTGAAGTTCTCGGCCATATTGCCGGTGCGCGCGATGTTCTGAGCTATTCCCATGAAGTCTACAAATACATGAGGGCTCTGGCTGCTGCGACGCCAAGAGTCAAGGTTTTCACCATCGGCAAAACAGAAGAAGGAAGGGATTGGATTGTTGTGGCTGTTGCCGATGAAAAAACAATGGCAGACCTTAACAAATACAAACAGATCAATGCCAAGTTGGCTGACCCGCGAAAAATAAGCGAGCAAGAGGCGCAGCGGCTTATCCGCGAGGCCAAGCCCATGTACTGGGCGACAGGAGGAATGCATTC
>CAZJXZ010000340.1:0-2884 GCA_964549955.1 uncultured Eubacteriales bacterium | reverse complement strand
GCGGAGTCCAGGTGACATGGTTAACTCTTTTCTGCAAAGCATTCCCCTTGAAATCCAAGAATCTCACACCTTGCTGATTAATAACCGCCATTTCTTCATCCTCGAGGAAGACAACCTTCTGCGTGTGGCTGAGAAGGGGATTGATGTCAGAGGAGACAAAATACTCGTTTTCGCCCAAGCCGATGACAGCCGGCGGCCCATTCTTGGCTGCCACGATTTTTTCCGAATCATGGGCTGAGATCGCAGCGAAAGCATAAGCTCCCTCAAGCTCTAGGACAGCTCTCTGGACAGCCATCTCCAACGAGCCATGAAAATACTTCTCAAGGAGATGAACAATCACTTCAGTATCGGTCTCTGTGCGGAAACGATGTCCTTCTTTCCTGAGTTGTTGTTTCAGCTCAAGATAGTTTTCGATAATCCCGTTGTGGACAACAACGATGGAGCCCGAGCAATCCTGATGGGGATGGGCATTCTCTTCAGAGGGACGGCCGTGCGTTGCCCAGCGAGTATGTCCTATCCCGTAGCTTCCCTTGACAGGAGATGAACTCAGACTTTTTTCCAAGTCCAGAATTTTCCCTTTGACCCTTCTTATCTCTATCCGGTTTCTATCAGCCACAGCGATTCCGGCTGAATCGTAACCCCTGTATTCGAGCTTCTTTAAGCCTTCGATAAGAACAGGAACCACGCTCTTAGAACCGACGTAGCCGATTATCCCGCACATTATTCTCTTCTCAACCTCTTTTCAACCTGCGAGCCCAGCCTCGCTTTTCAACCTGCCTGCTTCTAGCCACTGCCAGCGAGCCAGGCCTGACATCTTTGGTGATGGTTGAACCAGCTCCGATGTAAGCGCCTTTTCCAATCTTGAGCGGAGCCACGAGCTCTGTCCCAGAGCCGATGAAAGCACCGGCCTGGATAGACGTCTTATACTTTCTGCGGCCGTCATAATTGCAGGTGATTGTCCCTGCTCCGACATTCACCCTTTCTTTGACCTCGCAATCGCCCAGATAGGTGAGATGGCCGGCTTTAGAGAATTTTCCGAAGACCGTGTTTTTCATCTCGACAAAATTTCCGACTTTGGCTCCAGAGCGAACTACGGTCCTGGGCCTCAGGCGGCTGAAAGGTCCAACCTGAGCATCATCCTCGATAACACTTTCTTCGATTACGGTCGAGCTTAGAATCTTGGCGCGGTTGCCTATCCTGGAATCGATGATGTGGACAAAGGGATAGAGCCGGCAGTTGCGTCCCACGAGAGATTTTCCTTCGATAATGACAGAGGGATAGATCGTTGTCTCCCTTCCTATCTTGACATCGAGGTCAATCCAGGTTGTGTGCGGGTCATGGACGGTGACTCCTTTATCAGTCAGAGACTTGATTTTTCTCTCTCGAAGAACCTCTACGGCTCGAGCCAGCTCGTAGCTGTCGTTTATTCCGATGATATCCTCAATATGAGAAGTTTTGTAAACGGAAATCTTCTTCTCTGAAAGAATCTCGACTGAGTCGGTGAGATAATATTCTCTCTTTTTGTTTCGATTCGATATTTTGGGCAAAGCCTTAAGCAGCTCCTTGATCTTGAAAAGATAGACTCCAGCGTTGATTTCTTTTATGCTCCGCAGCGAAGGCGAAGCTTCCCTTTCCTCGACAATTCTTATCCTGCCAGGGGAGCGAACAACACGGCCGAAGCCTTTAGGGTTGTCCTTTTCAGCGCTTAGAAAAGTTAGGGAATTTCCTTTCCTTTGATGTAAAAGCAGCATCGGTTTCAGCGTCTCAGGCCTCAGCAAGGGCAAATCAGCGTTGAGGATAAGCACATCCACATCTTGTTTTTTCTTTAGATGATTTTTTGCTGCCAGCACAGCATGGGCCGTCCCCAGCTGCTTTCGCTGGATGATGAACTCGACTTTTTTTGCCGAGGCTTCTTTCATGACATCTTCTTTCTGGGAGCCGACGACCACATAGACCCTCTCAGGCTTTAACTTGAAAACACAATCCAAGACATGCCGCAGCATGGATTTTCCCAGAAGAGAGAAGAGCACTTTGTTCTTTTCTGATTTGAATCTTGTCGCCTCCCCCGCGGCCAAGACAAGGGCGAGAAATCCTTTTCTCATGCCATTATGGTTATCAATCTAAATTTCTTGTCGTTCTTGAGAACTTCGAAATCTGGCTCATTCTGAGCCAGAATCCGGAAAAAGCCATCGGCTTGGATGGCCTTCTTCAAATAATCCAGACAGAGGTCTGTCTGGCCGGCCAGACAATAGACATCAGCCATGAGGTAGAAGACTTTGCCTTCCTTCGGCTTCATCTCCAGTGCTTTTTCTAACAGCTTGATGGCCTCTTCGTAATCTCGCTGATTGACCTTGAAAACGGCATACTCATAAAAGTCTTCAAACGTTTTCAATTGAACTCTCTCTTTTCGCTGCTGTTTTCTGCAAATCCCGAGGTAGGTCTGAGCACGGTCAGCAAGCTCGATTTCAGAAGTACATTTTTCTAAAAAAGCCTCCAGCAACTCCTGTGCTCTTTGAAATTCACCCTTGTGAAAGGCTTTCAGAGCCAGCGTGTAAGCAGCCAGAGCCTTCTGGTATTCATCTTTTTTGAGTTTTTCCTTCTCTTTTGCCACTCTATCCTCTCCCTCATGTTTTGATAATTTAAAGATTTTATCTCAGAATCAATCCTTTGACAAGAAAAAATAGAAAAATGATCTTAGGATCCAGGATATAGGGTGAGGATTTGGGGGTGAGGAGTCCCCTATGAAGCCTGAGCGGGCATGGTTTCTCTCCGAAGGAGAGAAGAGCGACCTTGGAGGGGGAACCGCTTCGCGTTCCCCCTTCCAACGCTTTCGCTGCCTCCCCTTCTCGGACGCTTCAAAGCGTCCTGCGACCAAGGGGTCATA
>CAZJXZ010000339.1:0-2885 GCA_964549955.1 uncultured Eubacteriales bacterium | reverse complement strand
GCCTGAAACCGAGCAGGCTTTGCCTCGCTGGGGCAAAGCCTGCGTGTTTTCGAAATACCCAGCCTGATCCGCAACGTGGTTCTCCTTTTAAGAACCCAGCTTGGCTCGTCTCAAGCGGAGGGAATTGGAAACGACCGAGACCGAGCTGAAAGCCATGGCTGCTGAGGCAATGATCGGGTTGAGCAGAATCTTGAAAAAAGGATAGAGGATACCGGCTGCAATAGGAATACCAAGCGTGTTGTAGAAAAAAGCCCAAAAGAGGTTTTGCTTTATAACTCTTATTGTTCGCCTGCTGAGCTCGATGGCTGAGACGACACCCCGAAGGTCGCCCCTAATCAGCGTTATATCCGAAGCTTCCATGGCAATATCTGTGCCCGAGCCGATGGCAATTCCGATATCGGCCTGGGCCAAGGCGGGGGCATCATTTATCCCATCGCCGACCATCCCCACCCTTTTTCCCTCGGATTGAAGCCTCTTTATCTCATGGACCTTATCCTCAGGGAGGACTTCGGAGAGAACCCTGTCTATCCCGGCTTTTCTGGCGATGGCTTCGGCTGTGCGGCGATTATCTCCAGTGAGCATGACCACTTCCAAGCCCATCTTCTTCAGCCTTTCCACAGCCTGAGTTGAATTCTCCTTCAAGGTATCAGCCACAGCAATAATGCCGGCCATCTTGCCTTCGATAGAGACGTAAATCGGCGTTTTTCCTTCCTGGGATAACTCTTTAGCCCGAGCTTCCAATTCCTCAGTTCCAATCTTTCGCCCTTGCATCAATTTTGCATTGCCCAAAAGAATTTTTTTGCCTTTGACTTCTGCTTCAATCCCATACCCTTCTATGGCCTTGAAATTTTCCGAAGCCTGAATCTCCACTCCCTGCTCAGCAGCTTTCTTGACTATAGCTTCACCCAGGGGATGCTCAGAAGCCTTCTCGGCGCTGGCAGCAAAGGTCAATACCTCTTCCTGGCCGAAAGAGCCAAGAGTAACAAGGTCCGTCACCTCTGGCTCTCCCTTGGTCAGAGTCCCTGTCTTGTCGAGGACGATGGTCTCAAGCTTATGGGCAGTTTCCAAGCTCTCGCCACCTTTAATTAATATGCCGCTCTCCGCGCCTTTGCCTGTTCCGACCATGACTGCTGTCGGTGTCGCCAGGCCCAGGGCGCAAGGGCAGGCGATGATCAAAACCGCCACAAAATTCAAGAGGGCAAAAGTCAAAGCAGAGGATGGTGCAAAATTGAACCAGATGACAAAGGTGGCAATGGCAATGGAAATCACGATTGGGACAAAATAGCCGGCAATCTTATCAGCCAGCCTCTGGATGGGCGCTTTCGACCCCTGGGCATCCTGGACGAGCTTGATGATTTGAGCCAGAGCCGTATCTTTCCCGACTTTTGTCGCTTTGAATCGAAAGCTTCCAGTCTTGTTGATGGTGGCGCCGATGACTTCATCGCCTGCTTCTTTCTTTGCCGGCATGCTCTCTCCAGTGATCATCGATTCATCCACAGCGGATTTGCCGGAGATGACAACCCCATCCACTGGAATCTTCTCCCCGGGTCTGACAACAACTTCATCCCCAACCATAACCTCTTCCACTGGGATGTCTGTTTCCTTTGAATCTCTGACTACCCTGGCAGTCTTTGGCTGCAGCCCGGCGAGCTTCTTTATCGCCTCTGAAGTCTGACCTTTGGCTCTTGCCTCAAGAAGCCTCCCGAGCAGAATGAGAACGATGATCGCGGCCGAGGTGTCGAAATAGACTTCAGGCATTACGCCACCGGCTTTAAAGAAAGAGGGGAAAATTGTAGCTGCAACGCTGTAAAGATAGGCGGCTGTGGTGCCGACTGCAATCAAAGTGTTCATCTCAGCATTCCTGTGCCGCAAAGCGTTCCAAGCGCCTCTATAGAACTGCCAGCCGATCCAGAATTGAACTGGCGTGGCCAGAGCCCAGAGCACGAAGAAATTGTTCAGAAAATCAGGAATCCAGGGAAACCAGCGCGGAGAGCTGCCCAGGAAAATGAGAATCCCGAGGGCCAGGCCGATGAAGAACTTGAGCTTGAGCTTTTTGTATTCTTTTTCACGCACAATTCTCTCGATATCCGCAAGCTCCTCTTCTGGCGGAACCTCAAGGACTCTGTAGCCTGCTTGCTCGATGACTTCTTTGATCTCTTTCAGGCTCATTTCAGAAGGAATATATTCAACTCTGGCTTTCTCAGTCGCCAAGTTTACCGCAGCCTTTGTCACACCCCTTGTCCGCAACAGGGCCTTCTCGATATTCTGGACACAGGAAGCACAGTGCATCCCCTGGATAGGAATCTCAACCGAAGCCACACCCACTTCATAGCCGCTTTTCCTTATGGAGGAAATAAAATCTTGAGGCTTAACCAACTGTGGCTGGTAGAAGATAGTGGCTTTGGAAGTGGCAAAGTTCACGTTTGCCTTCTCAACTCCCTTCAAGCCGAAAAGATTTTTTTGGATTGCCGCAGCGCAACTGGCGCAGCTCATGCCGACGATGGGAAGGTCAATCCTCTCTGTTTTTGCCTCCTTATCCTTAACCATTTTCCTTTCTCCTTTTAACATTTCTAAAAATTCTTAGAGATTCAATCAGCTCGTCAATCTTTTTTTCTCTGTTCTTCTTTCTCTCCAGCGGCATCCTTAATGCATGCTAAAAAGTTATTTTCTCTTCTTATCTATTCTACTGTCAATCCCTAGCTATTTTCTCGGGATTGTGAAATATGGGGATACCTTAATTTGAATTAAATATTGTACCCCAAAAATTCTTCCCGAGATTGAAGTTATATGCTACCTTCCTTAAAAGCATCAGCAAATCCATGGTATGAAGTGGATCAGGCTGGGTGTCGAGAAGACCGTATGGAAGGCTGAGCGGGCACGGTTCC
>CAZJXZ010000338.1:0-2911 GCA_964549955.1 uncultured Eubacteriales bacterium | reverse complement strand
AAAAGTGGAAATCAAGCCCGAAATTTTTAGAGAGTACGATATAAGGGGAATCGTCGATAAAGACCTGAATCCTGAGACAGTTGAACTGTTGGGCAAAGGAATAGGCACATACTTCCGGCAAAAAAAAAGAAGAGAAGTCGCGATTGGAAGGGACTGCCGGCTAAGCTCCTCCAACTTCTTTGAGGCGCTAAGCCGCGGCCTCCAGTCGACAGGCTGCAGTATCGTCGATTTAGGCACAATCCCCACACCTGTTCTCTATTTTGCCATCTACCATAAAAAAATAGAGGCCGGGGTGATGATCACCGGCTCCCACAATCCACCTCAATATAACGGCTTCAAAATGATGGTGGGAGAGGAAACACTCTACGGAAAAGAAATCCAGAAGATTTTCGATATCATCAACAGCGGTGATTTCATCGAAGAAAAGAGCCGCTTGAAAAAAGCTTATAACGTCATTCCCGAATACCAGGATTATCTTCTGAAAAACATCACACTCGCCAAGAGGATGAAAGTCGTTGTCGATGCTGGAAACGGAACAGCAGGGGTTGTCGCCTGCCCCATTTTTAAAAAACTTGGCTGTGAAGTCATCGAGCTCTACTGCGAGATGGACGGCCGCTTTCCCCATCACCATCCGGACCCGACGCTTCCAGAAGCCCTGAAAGACCTGATCGATAAAGTCGCCGAAGTCAAGGCAGGTCTCGGCATTGCCTATGACGGGGATGGAGACAGGATCGGAGTCATCGACGACCAAGGCCATATTCTCTGGGGCGACCAGCTCATGGTCTTCTTCTCCCGCGATATTCTTTCCTCGCACCCGGGAGCCAAAGTCATTTTCGATGTCAAGGCCTCAAAAGTCCTCTATGACGAGGTCGAAAAACTGGGCGGCCGGCCTATCATGTGGAGAACAGGCCATTCTCTGATAAAAAAGAAAATCAAGGAAGAAAAAGCATTCTTAGCCGGGGAGATGAGCGGGCACCTCTTCTTTGCTGACCGTTATTTTGGCTTTGATGATGCCATCTATTCTTCAGCCCGCCTTCTGGAACTGCTTTCAAGGTCCCCAAAAAAACTATCCCAGATGCTCTCCGAGCTTCCCAAAACATACCATACTCCAGAAATCAGGGTCTATGCCTCAGACAAGGTAAAATTCAAGATTGTCGAGGAGGTCAAGAAAGACCTGGCAAAGAAGCATCCCATCATCGACATCGATGGTGTCAGAGCGATCTTCCCTCAGGGATGGGGGCTGGTCCGCGCCTCAAACACTCAGGAAGTCCTTGTCCTCCGTTTCGAGGGAGACACAGAAGAAGCCTTGCGAGCGATTGAGAAAGAAGTCAAGCAAGCTGTTGAAGACGCCATAAAAAAGCTGAAGTAAGGAGATCGAGATGGACATTCGGGCGGTCATCATGGCCGGAGGAGTCGGCACTCGATTCTGGCCTCTGAGCAGGACAAAAAAGCCAAAGCAATTTCTTCCTATTGTCAGCAATAAGACTATGATTGAAGACACAGTCGGCCGTCTCTTGACTCAACTCCCTTCAAAAAATATCTTTACCATCGCCAATTCTGAGCAGACTAAAACGATAAGAACCCTGCTCCCTGGCCTTCCTCTGGAGAATCTTCTGATTGAGCCGCAGGGAAAAAACACGGCTCCTTCTCTGATGCTGGCCACGGCAAAAATCTACCTCCATAACCCGAAGGCAGTAATTGCCGCTCTTCCTGCCGACCATCTCATAAAAAACTCAGCCCTCTTCTTGAAAAAGCTCAAGGCTGCAGCTGAAGCAGCGACCAGAGGAGACTATCTCATCACCTTCGGCATTCCTCCCACCTATCCTGCAACAGGATACGGCTATATCCAATTTTCATCCAGGAATCCTTTAAAGATTTTGAGCGAGAAGTTTTTTTCTGTCCAGAAATTCAAGGAAAAACCAGAGCTCAAGCAGGCAAAAATTTTTTTAAAAAAAGGCAACCATTACTGGAACTCGGGCATGTTTCTCTGGCAGGCGGATGTTTTCGCCGCGAAGCTAAAAAAATTTGCACCTTCCCTTTTCCCTTACTGGAAGAGAATTCTCAATGCTCTCAAAAACAACAATGAGCCAGCGATTGCGGCAATCTTCAAAAATATTCCTTCGATCTCCATCGACTACGGCTTGATGGAAAAAGCAGAGGGAATTTTGATGGCTGAAGGGAATTTCGGCTGGTCTGATGTCGGGGCCTGGTCTTCATTGATAGAAATCTGGCCCAAGGATAAGGATGGAAATGCGATAAAGGGTGAAAGCCTCTTCTTGGAATCTGAGAATTGTCTCGTCTATAATCCGAAGAAACTGACAGCCCTTATCGGAGTCAAGGACCTCATCGTCGTCGAGACTGAAGACGCCCTGCTCATCTCTCACAAGAGCCAGGACCAGAAGGTCAAGAATATTCTGGAGAAGATCAAACAAAAAGGCAAAATTGAATGTCTTTAGTTTCGCAATCCTTTTCTCATCCTGTTTTAAAATTGGCGAATCAGGGCCTGAGTGCTTTTCGGAAGGTAATGTCGTCTATATCACCCGTGACCATCCTCTTTTTAGAAGAGAATCCCGCAGGTCGGTCACGACCAGCATGTACATCGCCCGGCTTGTGACTCAGGAAATCTCGATGATGAAGGAGACAAAAAGCCCGCGTGTCGCCTTTAACCGCCAGAGCAAGCTTCTCAAAGACGCCTTTGCCGAGGAGTGAAGCAAAATAATTTTCGATGCGGTGGAGCGCTACCTCGACTGCGGCAACCCGCGCTGCGGTTTTGCCCGCATCCGCTGCCCGGACTGTGGGGAAGATCGCCTGCTTATGTTTTCCTGTCGCACTCGCGGGTTTTGCCCCTCATGTCATGCGAAGAGGCGGAGCAGATGGATTATCTGGAATTTGTGGCCCGGGTCGTCTCTCA
>CAZJXZ010000337.1:0-2918 GCA_964549955.1 uncultured Eubacteriales bacterium | reverse complement strand
TTCGAGCTGCGGTGAAGAACATGGCTCCATGAAAGGGATGCTCGAACTGGTTGCACAGAAAGCTGTTACTGTCCCAGTAAAAACCCTGCTTTATGTTATTAATTATGGAATTGATGGATATATCCGCCCAATCGGCTCTCAGTATGTACTTATCGTAAAGCCAGACAGAGACATTGACTCCAAGGGTTTCAAGACCTGCACTCAAGTAATCTCTCTTCTGAATTTTAACCGTCCGAGGAATGTGTGAAAAATAAAAAAAGCCAGAGGGTGCTTTTGCCAGCTTGAATTCTGATATGAAATTTTGAGACCTACTCTCTAGCCGCTCTGAAGCATCAAGTGATAAGTCTGATCTAGGGCCAAAAGAATTTTTACTATCAAGAAAATTTTTACCCAGGGAAAAATCGCTGTTTTGGAAGGTAAAGAGCCTCTTTGTCTTAGAAAAGATGTTTTGCCGCTCATCATGCTTGGTGTCATCCGCAAACAAGCTTGGGGCGAAGAGAATTGCCAGGAGCAAGAGGAGCGCCAGCGTTTTCTTCATTTTCGCTTTCCCTTTTGCTAAGTCTATTTTCTTTGCTTAAGCTTTTTCTTTATAAATATAAACCAAGATTATTCAAGAATTCAAGAGAAAAGATGTTAGATGGCCTCGAAATCGGTTTGTGCTCCTCGATTTACGCAAATTCTCTCGATTTATGAATAAGCCGTATTAATATAACAAAAACTATTCATTTGTAAGGCAAGCAACACCCCCGACTTCATTTCTGCAAGCTCAAATATCTAATTGGACTTCTTACTCTGCATACAGCTAGGCAGGTTTGTGTCGCTGCCTCGATTTTCTCAGAATAAAGCTAAATAATCAGCTTCCAGATTGCAAAAGATAATTTTTGATACTTTACTTTTTTGGCTTAGCCTGGCACGGCCCAAAGACGAGAGTCTTTGTATCTGTCAGGCGCATTCCGCTCGGGTCCTTTGTATGAGCTTTGACGGTTGTTTTTGTATCCCCGACAACCCTTGGGCCGATATGGCAATCCGGCTTTTTGAGCATAAAATTCATCGGGCTCACTTTGCGGACTTCTATCTTATCCCCGTCCCAGAGAATGATATCCGAGGCTCCGCTGCTCCAAGCCCTTGTCAGCTCGCTGAGATTAATGGGCGGCTTTGTCGTTGTCTCGATATTGCTTATATATTGAGCCTCGACAACTAAATCTCCGGGAGGACGACTGGCCGACGCAGCTTTAAACTCAACCAGGATGGTATAAATAAAATCCGGCGCACCTGGAGGGGGAGTATTATAACACTTGGGTTCGCTTTTTAGGCCGACGATTTTCCAGTCCGCAGTCTTTCCCGCTTCATCGCAGGGCTTGAGATGTGCTCCTCTTCTGAAGTTGTTATCCTCGTTTGATTCATTTATTGAGTTTGTGGCATCGATATTAATGTCAACCGTCACCGGAGCCGTGATATCAAAGGCTGTCAGGTAGCTGGATGTTCCGCCTGAATTATCAATCCCGCCTCCGGTCCTGGAAGTCGGTGCGCCTAAATCAATATGCCCCTTCTTGATCCCGTCAAAATAGACATCAGCCACCGCTCTCCAGCCCGCAGCAGGGAGCGGAGCCCCGCGATTGATGACGATAAAGTACAGTTTACCTTTTAAACAAGAGACATTCTGCAGGTCAAGGTCGGGGAGAGCCTGGGCGTAAATCAAAGCCGAGGCGAGGACAATCAAAGAAAATCCAAAGAAAGCGATAAATCTTTTCATGGGACCTCCTCTTTATTTAAGATATTTTTTGTCTGACGAAAATCTCTTTCCTGTAATTATCCCTCTTTCCACCCTCTTTACACTTTATATTTTATATAACGAGAAAAAATAAATGTCAAAAGGCTCCTTCAACTCAGAAGGCCAAGGGAGAACGATGAAAAGCAAAAAAAGCTCAGCTCAGAAGGCATGCCCCCTATATCTCTACCTCAAATTTCTATCCCAAAGAACGAAGATAAGCTTTTCTTTCACTTAGAGATTACTTCAGATTAAGTGTCAATAATATTCGCCAATGCCTTCAGGCATTGTTAGAAATTTCTTAAAGGATTTTGAGTCTTATAGGAGTCGAACTCTACAAACATTCTCTTTTTTAATATTGTTAGCGGGATTTGGATCACTACTTACCGCACCGGCAGGCTGAACCTCTGCGGTTATTCCAACAGACTTCCTGATGAGCAGCGCACTGCTGACCATTTCAACGATGTTGCTTGAACGACCACGGAAGAGGTAGGCCTGAAGCATAGCCGTGCGGGTTTCAAGACGCCCGGTCATCAAGTCATGGTAGGTTACCTTCAGATTGCCGATGACTGCTGAATCATCCACTCGAACTTTAAGCTTGGCAGACACCTCTACTGTAATTTTGTTCACATAGAGCGCATCAACACCGGGGAGGTCGCAGGCACAAGAATAGGCATAGATGCCCTCCACCCCAAGGTCGGCTTGTACTTTTGGCTGGGCAAAACCGATAGAAAGCATTATGACCACAAAAGCCAAAAGACTCGCAACAAGTAAAACGTTCGCTATCCTTTTCATTGTTTTTCCTCCTTTTATAATTGGCTTTGAATAATGAGGGTTAGGCGTTTAATTTTTATCGCCTTTTTCCCTCCGTCCATCGCGGCGATGGTAAATCATAATGAATGGAGAAGTCAAGTTTGCCTGAAATGAAAATCCTGCCGCCAATAAAGCAAAACCGTACACTGGAATATAGACTTCCGCAGAAAAGAGAAAAAAGAAACGATGGTGGGTCCTAATTATCTAATTATTATGGCCCTCATTTTTGACTTCGCTTTGGAGGCTATTTTTCGCTATCATCCCGGCCGGGTATCTTAGCCTTTTTTTGGCTGGGAAGCCTGGACTTGAACCAGGAACGGATGATCCAGAGTCATCT
>CAZJXZ010000336.1:0-2927 GCA_964549955.1 uncultured Eubacteriales bacterium | reverse complement strand
CCTGGTTTATGATTTCGACATTCACCCGATGGTATTTGACAGTCAAAGGCGGGATTTCCTCTCCAGGCCTTGGCTTGGGAATGATGAGGCCATCGGCAAAGAGGTTTATAGCGAAAAGACAGGAAACAAGAAAGAAAAAAGCTGTGATGAATATTTTTTTATACCAATTGCTTCTTCTCATTTTTATCCTCCTTAACCGCATCTTGATTTCTTCTCATAAATTAAAACCCAACTTCCTTGAATAAAGTTACAAAATCTCTGCTGTGAATCAGGACCAGGCTGGGTTTCGCGAAAGCCGCAGTGAAGGCTGAGCGGGCATGGCAGGGAGCAAAGAACCTTCCTTGTTTTGCTCGAAAAAGGCTGCTCAGTCTCTCAAATAGAGAAAGCGAAGCCTTGAATCGAGCTGCTTTTATTGACCCTTTGGATATCAACTCTCTCCTTTAAGAAGAGATTTGATTCTCTTTTGAAGCTCTCCGACCGTACTCAGGACTTCGGCCTCTGTCGAAGCAAACCTCTCCTTATCCTCACTCAGGATGAAAACACAGGATATGCCGGCTTCGTTTGCGGCCTTGAGGTCAAAATGAGAATCTCCCACCACGCAGCATTCCTCTCTCTTCAAAGCTAATCTATCAAGGACAGCAAGGAAGGGAGCCCCTGAAGGCTTCCACAGTCCGCTCTCCCGCGAGACGACAAAATCAAATTCCAGATTAAACTTCTTAAGAAGAAAATCGACATTCTTCTTGGAGTTGTTTGTTACCAGCGCTTTCTTAATTCTGCGCTCACTCAAGAAATTCAAAAATTCAGCCATGCCTGGCTTGAGCTTGGCCTTCATCGTCGCTTCATCCTCATATCTCTCCAGCACTCTCCATTTCTCCGACCTCTCCGGCTCTTCGAGACTGCTGAGGAAGGCGAGTATCGACCTTCCTTGTGTGGCCAGCTCGGCTCTTATCTCGTTCCAGTCATAGGAGACGTCAAACACTGTGCCGTCCATGTCAAAGATCACACCCCTCAAATTCATCGAAAATTTTCCCTCGTCACTACACAGGTTCCCTGCCCGCTCTGCCTTTCACCCGGTCTTCTCACCGCTCTCCTTCGCTCGGCAAGGCAAAGCCTGCCTGTTTTCGAAACATCCCGCCCGATTCATACCTCTGCTCAAGCTTCCTCTTTATTTTTCCATAATTCTTCCCACCTCAAAAAGAGGCTCACCTTTGTTAGTCGGGGGAGTATTGATGATATAAAGAATCACTCCGCTGAAGGGAGCCCGAAGCTCTTCCTTGACTTCTCCGAGGTAATCGGTGATGTAGCCGACTTTCTCTCCTTCAAGAACATAATAACCCATCTGAGTCAGAGGAAAAAAAAGGCCATCAAGTTTGGAGTAGATGACTTCATAATGGTCAAACCAGACAGGGTCAGAGACAAATTCCGGCTCCCCCTCAATCATTCTCAAGTGTCTCATGACGCTCAGAATTCCTTTGATATTGCGGACAACAGACTCTTCGTCGGTTTTCCCCAAATAGCCTGATTCGGTGGTGATGGCTGGCTTTGAAAGAAGGATGGCCGTGTTTCCCAGGTATTTGGAATCAGAGATGTCCTTGGAGCGTGATTTATCGATGATGATGTGCTTTATGCCAAAAGCCAAGACCATCTTTTTGCTCTCTTCATTTGTCTTCTCATCGCCGCTTGCCATCCAGTAGGAGTAAGGGATAAGGGCTTCATTTCCATCTCCACAATGAAGGTCGATGAGAAAATCACATTTCTTGATAACCTCTTCGGTCAAGAGGTAGGCGAGGCGCTGAGTGATTGTTCCTTCCAGGTTTCCAGGAAAGACTCTGTTCAAGTTCTTCCAGTCATAAGGATTATAGTAGATGATTCTCTTTTGGAAAGAATGAAGATTGGCGATATAAACTAAGATCAATGTTCCTTTGAGGGATCGAGGGTCAACCATTTTTTTTAAGCGATAAAGGGCTAAAATTGGAGGATACTCATATCCGTGCACACCGGCCACCAAGGCCAGGACTTTTCCCTTCTTTGAGCCGTTGATGACGGTCAGCGGAATGAAGCCGCCGATTCCATCCTTTTCAGGAAGGGGCAGGTATCCAGACTTCAATTCGCCTGCAGCGACTTTTAAATCGCCGATTTGAAAAAAATCATCCTTTTCTGAGGCGAAGGAAAACAAAGATAATCCCATGATCAAAAAGCTGCTTATCATGGCTCTCTTCAAATTTTGAGCTTTCATCGACTCTCCTCCTCTCATTGATTTGCCCCTCATTTTATCCCAAGGCGTTAATCAGGTCTATAACCGTCTCTAATGTCTTGGAAAAAAAATGCTTTATCCGCATCTATTTTTGTTGCTTCTTAATTTTCAATTTGCTATAATGCGCCTCTAAAAACTACATAAATTTCAAAATTATGAGGAGGTGCTTTTATGGGGAAAGTCCTGGCGATTGTCGTCGGCTTAATAGCCATGGCAGGCGGCGTTGTCCTGGTTATCTTCGTCTGGTGGCGAGAATTCTATGAGCTTATTTTCGGCTGTATTCCTCCCCTCCTTTTCTTTGGCGGCCTTATTGCTCTCATCGCAGGAATCAGCAGCATCAAAGATGCAATGAGGACCAAAAAGCTCGAGCAAGAAACAAAAAAAGAGGAAGAGAAAAAAGAATAGGATTTAAAAGCCGAGTTTATTCCTCTTAAACTGAATCTTTATCCTCCCTCCGCATAATAATTTTCTCTAATTCCATGACCGCACTGATTTTCTCTTTATGATTTTCAAGGAACCTGAGATGCATAAATTCTTTTGGGAAGCATCCCTAAATCCATGGTAGAAGAAACATTCCATCTTAAAAAAACACTTGACATGTAATCTGTAATTTAGTAATTTGTAATTTAATTATAAATTACAAAAGGAGGCGATTATGGAAGACAAAAAAGAA
>CAZJXZ010000335.1:0-2938 GCA_964549955.1 uncultured Eubacteriales bacterium | reverse complement strand
GCCTTTTCTGTGCCAAGATTTTTGGTCCTATCAATGACTACGAATGCCTCTGCGGAAAATACAAGAGGATGAAATACAGAGGCATTATCTGTGAGCGATGCGGAGTCGAGGTCACCAAATCCAAAGTTCGCCGGGAACGGATGGGTCACATTCAGTTGGCTTCACCCGTGGCTCATATCTGGTTTTTTAGAGGAACTCCGAGTCGCATCGGTCTTGTCCTCGACCTCTCTATCAAAGATTTGGAGAAAGTCCTCTACTTTGAATCCTATATCATTCTCGACCCAGGCGACAGCCCGTTAAAAGAAAAACAACTCCTGAATGATGAGGAATATAAAAATGCCCAAGAGAAATATGGAGACACCATCGAGGTTTCGATAGGAGCAGAGGCGATTAAGAAACTTCTGGACCAGATAAATATCAACAAGGAAGCAGAACGACTGAGGGAGCTAATGAAGAGGGAGACTTCCCAGCAGCGAAAGCTTCGCTATGCAAAAAGATTGAGAGTATTTAAGGCTCTCAAGAAGTCGGGCAATCGCCCGGAGTGGATGATTCTCGATGTCGTCCCCGTCATTCCTCCTGATTTAAGGCCTCTTGTTCGGCTGGATGGAGGCCGTTTCGCCACCTCGGATTTGAACGACCTTTACCGCAGGGTTATAAACAGGAACAACCGCCTGAAGAAATTGATCGAACTTAGAGCTCCTGACCTCATTATTCGCAATGAGAAGAGGATGCTTCAGGAGGCGGTGGATGCTCTCTTTGATAATGGGAAAAGGGGTCGAGTCCATCTTGGAGCCAACCGAAGGCCTCTGAAATCCTTAAGCGAAGCGCTGCGAGGAAAGCAGGGAAGATTTCGCCAAAACCTGCTTGGCAAGCGTGTCGATTATTCAGGAAGGTCGGTTATTGTTGTCGGGCCTGAGCTCAAATTGAATCAGTGCGGACTGCCGAAAAAGATGGCCTTGGAGCTTTTCAAGCCATTTATCTTTCACAAGCTTGAGAAAGAGGGCTTGGTTCCGAGCGTGAAAGTGGCCAGAGAGTGGCATGAGCAAGAAAGGCCCGAGGTTTGGGATTATCTGGAAGAAGTTGTCAAGGAGCATCCTATTCTCCTCAACCGAGCCCCAACTCTTCATCGGCTGGGTATCCAAGCCTTTGAGCCAATTCTGGTTGAGGGAAAAGCTATTCAGATTCATCCCCTTGTCTGTGCTGCCTTTAATGCTGATTTCGATGGCGACCAGATGGCAGTCCATATCCCCCTTTCTGTTGAGGCCCAGATTGAAGCTCAGACATTGATGCTTTCTACCCAGAACATCCTTTCCCCTGCTCATGGCAGACCGCTGGCCATACCGAGCCAGGATATGGTTTTGGGATGTTATTATTTAACCCTGGAAAAGAAGGGAATGAAAGGAGAGGGTCGCATTTTCACCTCCAAGGAAGAGGTCTTATTAGCCTTGGAAAATAAGGATGTCAGCCTTCATACACGAGTGAAGCTGCGCTTCAACGGCCCCTTCATGAACTTATCCACATTCTATGATGACCAGGCTGTTCTGAATTGTCCTGTGACTGAATTGCGAAACCAGCTCATCGAAACAACGCCGGGTCGGATTATATTCAACAGCATCCTTCCTGATGAAATTCCCTTTGTCAACGGCATGATGAAGAAGAAAGGTCTTGAGAGCCTGGTTTACTACACTTATTTAAAGGCCGGTCTTAGCCCGACTATCGAAATGCTGGACAAGATGAAGGAATTGGGCTTCAACTATGCGACTTATGCCGGCTTTTCTTTGGGGATCGACGATTTCATCATTCCCAGAGAAAAATATGAGTTGGTCGATAAGGCCTTCATGGATGTCCAGCAAGTTGAGAATCTTTATAAAGAAGGCACGATTTCAGCAGGTGAGCGCTTCAATCGAATTGTTGAAATATGGGGCGCGGTGACTGACAAAATATCTAGCGCGATGATCGAGAAGATGCGCAAGGTCAGCTTCGAAGAGAAGGAGCTGAATGCGCTCTTCGTCATGGCTGATTCCGGCTCCCGAGGCAATAAGCAGCAGATTCGCCAGCTGGCCGGAATAAGAGGCCTGATGAGCAAGCCTTCGGGCGAGATTATCGAAACTCCGATCATCTCTAATCTGAGAGAAGGGCTGAACGTTCTTCAGTATTTTATTTCGACTCATGGTGCCCGAAAGGGTTTGGCGGACACCGCCTTGAAGACCGCCAACTCTGGCTATTTAACCCGCAAGCTGGTTGATGTTGCCCAGGAAGCTATCGTTGATGAGCATGATTGCGGGACTCTAAAAGGTGTCAATGTCACAGCCATTGTCGAGAATGGTGAACTCATCGAGCCTTTTATCGACAGAATCATCGGCCGAACCTCCTTGGAGAGAGTCCTCCATCCGGACACCAATGCGGTCATCGTTGATATGAACCAAGAAATCACAGAAGAGATAGCCCAGAAATTTCAGGAATTAGGCATCGAGAAAGTGAAAATCCGTTCTGTCTTGACCTGTGAGTCGAAGAGAGGAGTGTGCCAGCTTTGTTATGGCCGTGACATGGCCACTGGCCGTATGGTGGAGCTCGGAGAAGCGGCGGGAATTATAGCTGCGCAGTCCATCGGAGAGCCGGGGACACAGCTGACAATGAGAACCTTCCACATCGGTGGTATTGCCCTGAGGGCTGCTGAAAAATCCAAGCTTGAAGCGAAGAACGACGGAATCGTCAGGTTCAACAACCTCAAATATATCAGCAACAAGGAGAAGTCTTTAATCGTCGTCAACCGAAACGCCAATATCGCCATCCTCGATTACAGAGGAAGGGAGGTGGAACATTACCAGGTTCCTTACGGTGCTAAGGTCTTGGTTAAAGACAGAGAAGAAGTGAAAGCCCGCCAACAATTTGCTGAATGGGACCCCTTCAACACCTTCATCCTGACTGAAGAGGGAGG
>CAZJXZ010000334.1:0-2946 GCA_964549955.1 uncultured Eubacteriales bacterium | reverse complement strand
AAAAGCGGCGTGTCTTCGAGACACCCAGCCTGATCCATAATGAGACTTTTCACCACGGAAAGAAAGAGACTTTCTTAGGCACTAAAAAGTTGCACTTTTGGACCGAATTCTGGTAATCTACAGCAGAGCTAAAGAGTTTTTCAGGAATCAGAGCTAACATCTGAAAGGAAAAGAAATGGTTGAAGCTAAAAAAGAAAAAATACCGGCCAAGAAAAAGGCCGAGGAAGAAAAGGAGCCGGCTGAGGCGAAAAAGGAGGCAGCCCCTGAAAAAGAAAAAAAGGAAAAAAAAGCCGAAGTCAAAGAGAAACCTCCGAAAAAAGCCGAAGAAAAGCCTGAGCCAGAAAAGGGCGAAGCTGCAGGACCGAAGAAAAAAAAGATAAATAAGATGACTCTGGCCGAGGTCGAGGCAAAATTAGAAGAGATTAAGAGCGCGATGGGCGGGCTCAATTCTAAATATGCTCAGCAGCTTATCATAAGAAAAGAATATCTAAAATCTCTGAAATAAATCTAACTTCTTTCCTGTTCAGCCAATTTCTCCATTCTGAACATGATTTTCGCCCTTATTTGATAAACAGGGATAAGAGCCAGGATTATCCCGAACAGAGAATAGAAATAAAGCTCTCGCACTCCTTTCTCCACTCCATGAGCGAGAAGAATGAGGCTCCTCTGGAGATGGATAAAAATCAAATTAAAAAAAATAAGGACGAGGTATACCATTTCCTTCATCAAATTCAAATACAGACTCGATTGTCTTTTATGAGAATTCACAAGAACCTGGTATGAGCTCTTAGTTCTGGAAAGTTCTAATCCGGAGAGAAGCAAAAAAATGATAAAGAAAAGAGTCTGAGCCAGCGGATAAGCAAAAAACAGCGGAGATTTATTCATTTTTATGACTTCCTGTCCAAAAAAGTTAAGCCAGAGGGGAATTTTATGAGGAAGCCTGGAGTAAGCATAGAAGGCAACAACCCAGCCCAGGCAGAGAAGCAACATGTTGGCTGCAAAGAGCAGCCAGACAATTCCTCTTCTCGCCTCTAATCTCAAATTTGAATTCATTTGCTTTTATAGTAAAATATAAATCATTAATCATCAATAATGAAAATTTTTTGTTATTAAAATAATAGATAAATAAAGGTTTACATAAACACGCTTTTCTGCTACTATTACCTAAGTCAAACCAAGGAGAAAAAATCAGTGTTGACGAAGGAAGAAAAAGTAAAAATTATCAAGGAAAACAAAGTTAACCCGAATGATACGGGTTCACCAGAAGTCCAGGTTGCTATCATGACCAATAGAATCAATTATTTAACAGAGCATTTTTCAAAACACAAAAAAGACTTTCACTCCCGGACTGGCCTGATGAAGTTGGTCGGAAAGAGAAAAAGGCTTCTGGATTACCTGCGCAAGCAAGATGTCAACCGCTACGAAAGCCTAATCCAGAAGCTTAACATAAGAAAATAAGCCTCTGCCCAGGGAACCAGGATGTCTGATAACAAAATAAGCTTAGAAATAAATAATCGCACCCTTTCTATTGAGATAAATAAGATCGGAAAGCTGGCTGACGGCTCTGCTCTGATCCGTTATGGAGACACGATCATGTTTGTCTCGGCCACCTCCGAGAAAGAAATGGAAGAGAAGAGGTCCTTCCTTCCTCTAATTGTCGACTACAGAGAAAATACCTATGCTGCCGGCAAAATTCCCGGCGGCTTCTTCAAGCGAGAAGGGAGGCCTTCGGAGAGAGAGATACTTGTCAGCCGCTTGATCGACAGGCCGATTCGCCCGCTCTTCCCCGAAGACTATTTTTACGACACCCAAATCGTTGCTCTTCTCCTTTCTGCTGACCTGGAGAATGAGCCTGACACTCTGGGCATCATCGGAGCCTCGGCTGCCCTTTATTTCTCTGACATTCCTTTCACCACTCCCATCGGAGCGGTGAAGGTCGGCTATGTGGACAACGAATTCATTCTAAATCCCACTGTCGATCAGCTTGAAAAATCCAGTCTGAATATGGTTGTTGTCGGAACCGAAGAAGGCATAGTGATGATTGAAGCCGGAGCCCCGGAAATCGAAGAGGAAAAAATCATTGAAGGCGTAGCCTTGGCCCAAAAGACGATCAAGCAAATCATCCACGCCCAAAAAGACCTCTTCAGCAGGCTAAACATAAAAAAAAGAGAGTTCATTCTAAAAGAAATCGACCAGGTTTACTTTGAGAAGGTCGAACAAGAAATCTCTGCCCCTCTTGCCAGAGCGATTGTCATCAAAAGCAAAAAAGAAAGAGAAGCTGAAACAAAAAGAATCCTCGACGGTTTGCTGGAACCTTTCCCCGAGGAGGATCTGGACAAGATCAATGAGGTCAAGGAAATTTTCTATCAAATCCAGAAAAAGCTGGTCAGGGAGATGATTCTCAATCAAGGCAAAAGGGTTGACGGCAGAGAGTTCGAGGAAATCAGGCCGATTTCGATTGAAGTCGGAATTCTTCCCCGCACCCATGGCTCGGCCCTCTTCACCCGCGGCGAAACCCAATGCCTGGCAACAGTCACCCTCGGCACCTTTGAAGATGTCCAGAGACTGGACGGCCTCGGGGAAGAGGCAGAAAAGAGGTTCATGCTCCATTATAACTTTCCGCCCTTCAGCGTGGGTGAGGTTGCTTTTTTAAGGGCGCCGGGAAGGCGAGAAATCGGCCATGGAGCCTTGGCTGAAAAAGCTGTCCTTTACTCCATTCCCAATGAAGAAGTTTTTCCCTATACAATCCGCATCGTCTCTGACATTCTAGAGTCCAACGGCTCTTCATCGATGGCCACTGTCTGCGGAGGAGTTCTTTCTCTCATGGATGCCGGCGTTCCCCTATCAATGATTGTCGCCGGCATCGCCATTGGATTGATAAAGGAAAATGACCGTTATACCTTGCTCACAGATATCGCTGGCTATGAAGACCATTTCGGGGATATG
>CAZJXZ010000333.1:0-2949 GCA_964549955.1 uncultured Eubacteriales bacterium | reverse complement strand
TATACCAAGAGGCTTGCTCGACCACCAGAGACGAAAACCAAATTCCTATGAATTCCAGCCAGGAAGAGATCGCCTCGTGCACCTAAACGGCTTATGCCCGGATATTAGACTTTTAATGAATGAGGGTTGATGATGCAAAAAAAAGGATTCCTCCTGGCCTTAATCGCACTCTTTCTCGGCTGGAGCCAGCACATCAAGCCCGCCAGGGATCCTGCTCCCGAGGAGAAGAAGGAGCTCATCGCCTATTTGAAGTCCAATTGGAAAACTCCAGAAGATTATATCCTTAACAAGTTCGCGGATTATGATATCATCACGATCGGAGAACACCATCAGATCAAACACGATGTGAGATTAATCCAGGATCTTATTCCTCTTCTCCACAAAGCCGGAGTTTATGACCTTGGAATCGAGTGCGGCTGCTCAGAGTATCAATCCAAAGTGGATTCTCTCCTCATAGCGGAGACGTATGATGAAAACCTAGCCCGCTGGCTCATGTTCAAATGGGGAAGCTACTGGCCGTACCAAGAGTATCAGGATATTTATCGAAAAGCTTGGGAGTTCAATCGATCTCTCCCTCCTGGCGCGCCGAAGTTCCGGGTAATCCATTTGGACTACAGAGTAAACTGGCCCCTAGTCAGAGAGAACATGACATCTGAGCTTCGGTCCCGAGTCTTCACCAAGGGCGACCGGGATGACCATATGTTTCAAGTCATCGTCGATGAATTCATCAACAAGAAAAAGAAGGCCCTGATCTACGTCGGACAGGTTCATGCTTCGACACGCTTTTGCGACCCTGTTTATGATTTCAATAAGGGGAAAAACCTCGGCTTCAATGAAAAAAGAATGGGGCACCTTGTTTTTCGCCTGATCCCAGAGAGGGTGTTCAATATTTGCCTTCATTTTCCGTGGCCTTCCAAGAGAAGCGCCAAGGGCTACGGCTATCCTGCGGCTGGGGTAATCGATGAAATCATGAGGGAATTCAAGGACAAGCGAGTCGGCTTTGACATCAAGAATTCTCCTTTCGGGAGCCTTCGAGATGACAGGACACTATATTCAGCTGGCCGCAATGATTTCAAGTTGAGCGATTTTTGTGATGGTTATGTCTTCTTGAAGCATTTCAAGGATTATGAAGGTTGCACGTTGGATCCTGAGTTCATAACAGCGGAGAACTTCAAGGAAACCATCGACTACCTGCCGAATCCTCGGCTGAGACGGATGATTAAGAATCGGCCGCAGTTGATCAATTATTTGAAAACAAAGGCCGAATTCAAGAACAAATACCCCGACCTGGAATAGCCGTTCTCTTTATCTTGCCCGACCGGACTCGAGCGAGGCATATTTCATCATCTCTCGCAGTTCCAGGACGGCCTGATCGCCGAGTTTTTCTCCAGATAAGTCTTCGCCCTTTTCCTCAGGTAGAAACTCATCTCTCAGGCGTTGGTGGAGAAGATCGCGGGCTGGCGTCATTCCGGCTTTAGAATATTTTTCATGATTCTTTCTTCCCCCGAAGGAGAAGTCTGGCCGGATTCAAGCTTCTTCATGTCACTCCCGGGCTTCCGACCCCTTCATCTGATCCTTCATGAGTTCTTGACGGTCCCTTTGGCTATGATTTATCATCTTTCATGATGGGATGAAGGGAAGATGATGACAAAATGCCTCGGCGCACTGCCACCATTGAAAACCAAACTACTATCCCTAAACGAAGGGGGATTACGATGAAGAGAATCTCTAAATACCAAGGGCTGATCCTGGTAGGGATCATTTTGGCATCTCTGTTCGGAGCACCTAATTCCTGGCAGAAAGCGAAAATTGAAAAAAGAAACGGGCTGACCATAATTCACAATCCCAAAGGGCCAGTTCAAGAAAAAGGTTTTCCCTCCAGACTTTCACTAAAACAGGATTTGTGCATCGGGAACTGAACCCCGTCTCCGAGTGGTATATGTATACTGTAATGGAAGATGACCGCTTTATCTGGGGTAGAAATACGGACTATGAATTCACGATTCTGAACCAGGAATTAAAACCCATCAAAAAAATCATCAAGGACTACGATCCCGTGAAAATCACGAAGGAAGAGCGAGAAAAAATAATTGCCGAGAGATTCGGCGAGCGAGGGGTCCCGGCTTTCATCACCCTTAAATTTCCTGATCATTATACCCCGTGGCTTTACTTCATCTGTGATGATGTTGGCGGATTTTATGTTCGAACGTTTAAGAAGAATGATCAAGGTCACCTCAAGTGGGACTACTTTGATAAAGACGGGATCTATAGACTCTTCTTTTTTCTCCCTCCGGAAGAGTTGCTTTATTACATAAGGAACAATAAGGCCTACAGTTTCATTAACGAAAATGAGGATGGCATACCCATCGTCATCCGTTACCTCATGGAATGGCGATAAGGGAGTTGCCTCAGCTGTGAAGTTGACGATCGACCCCACTCCGAGACAAGTGCAAAATTGGCGTATAAATGCTCACTCAGCTATCTCAGCCGAAAATGAATTTCTTATAGCTTGAATTATTTCTTCTCACGTTCTTTTAAACATCTCTTTGGCGTTTTTTCTCCTGGATTGAGCTCGAGGGTTTTTATAATTTTTAATAAAACCTGAAGGATTTTTTCCTTCGTCTCCAGCAATGCCTGGAAAAAATACAGCCTGAAAGATTTCAATTCCTGGTCGCTGGCCTGAATCCTCATGCCGGAGAAAATGGACTGCTTGGCTCTGAAGAGGAAAAGGAAACGGAACAGCCTTTGACATTGCCGGCAAGGGGATTGCCAGCTCTCAGAGTATGGTTGAAGCCATAAGGTTGACCTACAGGTTATCTCAACCTCTTTTTCAGCTCAGCCCTTAACTCCCGCTCGCGGTCCCTCTCTTTTATCACCTCTTTTTTCTGGTAGGCTTTCTTTCCCTTGGCCAGCGCGATTTCAATCTTCACTTTTCCTTTGTCGTTGAAC
>CAZJXZ010000332.1:0-2949 GCA_964549955.1 uncultured Eubacteriales bacterium | reverse complement strand
CGTCATCGTCAACCATAAGATTCTTTAGAAAAAATAGAAAAAAGGGGACAGTCCCCTTTTCTTTTGTTGCATAAAGCTATCCTTTTTTCGTAAAATTTTAGCTTCCCTTAATAATATGAATTCTTAAAGGGAGAAAATTTTCATGCCTGATAATAATTTTTCCTACAGCCTTTGCAATCCTCTTTCAGCACTGCTCAACAAAGCCCCTCAAGATTTCGGGCGTGCGGATTTAATAAAGATCATCGAACAGAAAAAGATTGAACGCATCACCTTCCATTACACGGCCCTGGACGGAAAGCTCAAGGAGTTGAGATTGCCTGTTTCGAGCCGCAAGCAGGCAGAGTCGATTCTTGCCGAAGGGGAGAGGGTGGACGGCTCTTCGCTATTCAAGGGGATGGTCGATCCTTCGCTTTCTGACTTGTATGTTGTGCCCGAGTTTAAAACTTCCTTCTTGAATCCCTTTGACCAGGGCAGCCTTGATTTCATCTGCCGCTATTTGACAAAGGATGGAGAGCCAGCTCCTTTTGCTCTGGACAATGTTCTCAAGAGAGCTGTCGAGCTGTTTGCGGAGAGCAGCAGCCTAACATTGTATGCCCTGGGCGAGCTTGAGTTTTTTGTCATCAGCGAAAAGGATAAAAACACATTTCCTCTTCTTAAGCAGCAGGGTTATCATCAATCCGCTCCTTTCATGAAAAGCGGCGAGATTCTCAACGAGATCGTCCGCCTCATCACTCAAATCACTGGGGCGGTGAAATATGCCCATAGTGAGAATGGCTCGATTGACACCATTCAAAGCTCTAATGAAGAGATTGACGGCAAGAGAGCCGAGCAACTTGAGATGGAATTTCTCCCCAAACCCATCGGAGAGATGGCCGACGCTCTGGTTCTTGCCCGGTGGCTGATTCGCAACGTCGCTTTTCAGCATGGGTGTCTTGCCACTTTTACACCAAAGCTTGAAGAGGGAATCGCGGGAAATGGGTTTCATTTTCACCTGGAGCTGAAGAAAGCTGGCAAAAATATCATGGTTGGCGCAGACGGAAAGCTTTCAGAGCCTTCATTGCGTCTTATCGGCGGCTTGATAGAATATGCGGATTCTTTGACTGCGTTTGGAAACACCATTTCCTCATCATACCTGCGCCTCGTCCCTGGCCAGGAAGCGCCGACGCGCATCTGCTGGAGCGATTTAAACCGGAATGCTCTGATCCGCGTGCCTCTGGCTTGGTCGAGCCTGCGCAACCTTTCCAGAATAGTCAACCCCAAAGAGAGATCAGAGGCTGGAGATACAGAAAGCCGTCAGACAGTTGAGCTCCGCACTCCTGATGGAAGCGCCCTCATCCACCTTCTCTTGGCTGGCGTTGTCATGGCCGCAGAATGGGGGCTCAAGGAGAGCAAGTCTTTAGGACTGGCAAAGAAATTCTATGCCAAGGCTGATGCCTTCGCAGATAAAAAATTTCTCAAGGCCTTTCCGCTTTTGCCGGCAAGCTGTGTTGAATCCGGCCGAATCCTTTTAAAGAAGCGAAGTCTTTATGAAAGGGAGGGAATATTCTCGCCAGCTATTATCGAATACATGGCAAAGCTTCTGCGGGCTGAAGACGATGAATACCTGGCTAAGAAATTGTCCAGCTTATCAGGGAAAGAACGGCTGCACCAAATGCGGAGAGTTATGCATAAGGATTTGCACAGGCATTAGCTGCTCAAATATTTTCTGTGGGCTTTGAACTCTTTGCTTAGCGTTTGCCACAAGGAATTAAATCTTCCCTGAAGTTTTTCATAGGTGGGGAAATTTTTTGGCTGCGGCTCCACTCTTAGCTCTCCCAGCTTGACCATTTTTCTGCAGATTTCTTGGATTTTAACTTTTTCTCCCTTGGCTAGAAAATAATTCCAAATGGATTGAATTGCTGCTCCGAAAGCAGCTGCCTCCTGCTCCTTCAAGGTGACGACAGGTGTTTTGAAAATGTCTGCTGAAATCTGGAGCCAGAGTTTGCTTCTTGCGCCCCCTCCTGTGGCTCTGATCTCAGAGGGCTTGAGGCCGAGGTCTTTCATCCTCGAGAATCCATAGCCGAGGTTGATGATTGTCCCCTCCATGACCGACCTAGCCATGAAAGCCGAATTGAAGTTTTTTCTGTTCAGGCCGAAAAAGACTCCGCTGGAGAAGGGAAGGACCGGTACCCTCTCGCCGTCGATAAAAGGAAGAAAAACGAGTCCCTCAGCCCCGCAAGGCGCAAATGAGGCAAGGCTTTCCAGCTCTTCATTGGAGATATTGAAGAGCGCCCTAAAATATTCGCTAGTGTTGGTGACGTTCATCGTGCACAGGAGCGGCAGCCAGCCTCCTGTGCTGTCGCAGAAGGCGGCAATCTCTCCTTGAGGATCGATGAACGGCTCTGAAAAAAAAGAGTAGATGGTGCCTGAGGTTCCGAGGCTTAAGGTGCAGAGGCCTGGCTCAATATTTCCTGTGCCGATAGCGCCCATCATGTTGTCGCCGCCTCCGCTGGCCAACAGAACTTTTCCCATTCCCAGACGCTTGGCGATTTCTTCTTTGACATATCCCACTGGCTCAGCTGGATGGGAAAGAGGAGGGAGTTTCTCTGCAAGCTCAGACCCGATGGCTTTGACCCCCTCTTTGTGCCATTGCCTCTTTCTTATCTCCATCAGCCCTGTTCCTGAAGCATCGCCGTATTCCATGTGCCTTTTTCCTGTCAGGCAGAAGTTGATGTAATTATGGGGGAGGAGAACAGTCGAGAGCAGGCGATAATTATGCGGCTCTCTTCTCTTCAGCCAGAGAATCTTGGAGGCGGTGAAGCCGACAGCAAGGTTGATGCCGAGTTTGCGGATAAAAGACCTTGTGCCGCCCAGCTTTTTGACGATCATTTCTGTTTCTTCCACGGTTGAAGTGTCGTTCCAGAGCTTGGCCGGCCTTATCGGCTCGCCTTTTTCATTCAAAGGGACAAA
>CAZJXZ010000331.1:0-2954 GCA_964549955.1 uncultured Eubacteriales bacterium | reverse complement strand
CAAGGACTTATTTCAACCTGCTTCCTTACACGGATAGATTGAACTATGTTTCTCCCCTTATCAACAACCTCGGCTATGTGATGGCCTTGGAGAAGATGTTCGGGGTGGAAGTTCCGGAGCGGGCTCAGTACATCCGAGTCATCATGAGCGAGCTTTCCCGCATCTCCGACCATCTGACCTGCCTTGCGGCCATGGCCATGGAGTGCGGGGCCTTCACCGTCTTTCTCTACAAGATGAAGGCCAGGGAGTTTATCTGGGACGTGATCGAGGAGACAACCGGTGCCCGGATGACCACTTCTTATATCCGCATCGGAGGAGTCAGGGCTGACCTCCATCCTAACTGCAGGACAACCCTGGGCAAAGCGATTGTCGAGACCAGAAAAGTCTTGAAGGATATCCACGGCCTCCTGGATAAGAACAAGATTTTCCTGAACAGGACAAAGGACATTGCTGTTGTCTCCCAGGAGAAGGCTATCTCCTTTGGCTGGACCGGGCCTTGCCTCCGCTCCACAGGCGTCTATTACGATGTACGCAAGGCATCTCCCTATCTGGTCTATGACAAGCTTAATTTCGAGGTTCCTCTCGGCGAGCGGGGAGATAACTACGACAGGTATATGGTCAGGATGAAAGAGATGGAGCAGAGCCTGAGAATCATCGAGCAGGCTTTGGAGAAAATCCCGAGGCCATCAGCCCCTGCCCGGGTGATGGCTGAGGGGATGGAGCCGGCAGCAGCCATCAAGGCTTCCCGGGAGAAGAGGGTCGAGGATAGACTCAGGCTCTCGCCGAACCTTGAAGGCTCTGAGAAGGAAAGGTACAACGACATTCTCGCCGCTTCCAAAGCATGCGTCGTCCCGCCTAAAGAAGATACATACACTTCGATCGAAGGCCTTATCAGCCATTTCAAATTTTTCATGAGAGACCATGGGATAAGGCCGCCAAAAGGAGAGGTTTATTTCTCGGTCGAAGGCGGGAATGGAGAGCTGGGCTATTACATCGTCTCTGACGGAACAGACAAGCCTTATCGGCTCCATCTGAGGGCACCCTGCTTCCATATCGTTTCAGCCCTGGAGGAGATGATTCAGGGTCATTATGTCGCTGATATCATTCCCACTTTTGGCTCCTTGAACATGATTGGAGGAGAGTTGGACCGATGAGCCTTGAATTTCGGCCAGAAACGAAGAAGAAAATCGGAGAAATTGTAGGCCGCTACCCCCAGAAAGAAGCAGCCATTCTTCCTCTTTTGCACGCCGCCCAGCAGGAGTTCGGCTTCATTTCAAGCGATGCCGAAAAGCTCATCGCTCAAATTCTGGGCGTCAAGCCGATCAGGGTGAGAGAGGTCGTGACTTTTTACACCATGCTCAGCCGGCAGCCTATGGGAAAATACCACATCCAGGTTTGCTCCAACCTGAGTTGCTCTCTCGCTGGAGCAGAGAAGCTCATCGACTATCTCCAAAAGAAGCTGAAGGTCAAGCCTGGCCAGACGACTCCTGATAAGAAGTTCACGCTCTCCCTTGTCGAATGCCTGGGCGCCTGCGAGATGGCTCCCTGTATGATGGTCAATTTCGATTATCACGGGAATTTGGACAAGAAGAAGGTTGATAGAATCCTGGAAAGCCTGGAATAGAAGATGCAAGAAAAAGTCCAAACCAAGCATTTTGACTTAAAAAATTTTTATAAGATAGATGTCTATTTGAGGGAAGGGGGCTACGAAGCTACGAAAAAAGCGCTGCAAGCCATGAAGCCTGAGGAAATCATGGAAGAAGTCAAGAAGGCCAACCTCAGAGGAAGAGGAGGCGCAGGCTTCCCGGCTGGAGTCAAGTGGGGATTCGTTCCCAAGGTGGACAAGCCAAAATATCTGTGCGTCAACGCCGACGAAGGCGAGCCAGGCACATTTAAAGACCGCTACATCCTCAGCCACAATCCTCACCTCCTGCTTGAAGGGATGATCATCACTTCCTTCTGCGTCGGCATCCATCTGGCTTTTATCTATGTCCGGGGCGAATACCAAGCTATCGCTTTAAGGCTGGAGCAGGCCATCCAGGAAGCCTACGACAAGGGATTTCTGGGAAAGAACATCCTGGGGACTGGCTTTGACCTCGATGTCTTGGTTCATCGCGGGGCAGGCTCGTACATCTGCGGCGAGGAAACCGCGCTGCTTGAATCTCTGGAGGGGAAAAGGGGAAATCCAAGGCTGAAGCCTCCCTTCCCGGCATCTGTCGGTCTCTTTCAATGCCCGACAGTGATCAATAATGTCGAAACTCTCTCCAATGTCCCCCACATCATCCTCAAAGGAGCTGAGTGGTTCTGCCAGAAGGGGTTGCCCAAGGATGGAGGAACGAGAATTTTCGGCGTGAGCGGCGCTGTGAAGTGGCCTGGAATATACGAGCTTCCGCTCGGCACAAGCCTGAAGGAAATCATTTTCAACTATGCCGGAGGAATGAAGGAAGGAAAAAAGTTAAAGGCGGTCATTCCCGGCGGCATGTCCGCGCCGATTCTCAAAGAGAATGAAATCGAGATAAAGATGGATTTTGATTCTCTGGTCAATGCCAATTCTATGCTCGGCTCAGCGGCGGTCATCGTCATCGATAAGCAGACTTCGATGCTCGATGTTTTAAAGAAAGTCACAAAATTTTACTCCCATGAATCATGCGGCCAATGTACGCCCTGCAGGATAGGGAGCTCATGGATCGATAAAATCGTCAATCGTATTGCCGATGGGAAAGGAAAGAAAGAAGACATCGATAACATAGTCCGCTTGGCTTCGAACATCTTGGGCAAGACTCTTTGTCCCATGGGAGATGCTGCGGCTATGCCCATCCTCTCCATCGCTAAAAAGTTCAGAAAGGAGCTTGATTCCTACATTCTGAAAAAGAAGCAGAGGAAATAGGGAAAATGGTGAAGATTTTCATAGATGGAAGCGAGCTCGAGGCCAAGGAAGGAACGACCGTCCTTAA
>CAZJXZ010000330.1:0-2963 GCA_964549955.1 uncultured Eubacteriales bacterium | reverse complement strand
TTTTCTGAACAATTAGGTCGCCAGGTTTGTAGAGCGCATCAGAATCTATCCAGTAGGTTTTTATTATTTTTCCTTGTTCGTCGATTTCCAATATCTCAAGGCGCGGATAATTGCTCAAGAGATAAATCCTATTTTCAAAGACTTTCATGGTGATTATAATTCTTGTGTATCCGTAATGGAATTTATTGAGCCGCGCTTTGCCCATCAGGCCCAGGTTCATTTTCTCCTTTGCTTTCATGATGTTATTCTCAATATCGTATTCAGCCAGAAGCTCTCCTTTTTGCGAATATTTGCGAACAAGCGGGAAATAGGTAAAAGCAACCAGGACCTCGCCTTTTTTGTTCAGAGCCAGTTTCCTTGAATTGAGAGAAGGGTAGGGAGGGATGAATTTGAAGGCTTCACCAAAAGAATATAAGAATTTGCCTTGCGGAGAAAACACATCGACCAGGGATGCGTCATTAAGGCCTAACGATTTGGCTATGAAAAGAAGGCCTTCGTCATTGACGGCGATATCCTCGATGCTGTCTTTGTAGATTTTAAAACTTTTAGAAGTTTTGCCTGCCAAATCCAGAAATTGAATTCGCCTGTTCTTGAGCTCCTGGAGCACAATAAAATCCTTTGTCAACAGCATATTCTGAGGATTGGAGAATTCGCCAATTCCTTTCTCTTCTTGTCCTAGTCGAGACAGATATTCTCCTGAGGAATTAAACTTGAAAACCGCATTTTGTTCATCGTCCGTAATATAGATATTCCCTGAAGAGTCATCGGCCATCTCAAAGGGATGTTTCAGCTCTGGATATTGAAAGGAGAATCTGAGCTCAAGCTCAATGGCGTTCTTGGGGAGAGGAACAAAGCCATTCTTCGACCAGAAAAAATCGTCGTGAAGAATGACCTCGGTCTTAACTTTCTGGCCTGTGACAGGCGAATTTATATTTAATAAGAAGGATAGCGAAAAAAAGATGAAAAATTCAAATAAAAAGAGATTTCTTTCTTTGCGGCCTATTTCCAGGCCTTTTGTGGAATCCAATTTGTTTTCCTTTATAATTTTGAGCCGTCTGTAATTTAATTTTATTCTAAAGCCTGGGACTCGAAAAAACAAGTTAGGAATTTTTTGAGACTTTCCCTTACTTCCATCTGACTTTATAGGCAACTAATTCCTTGTAGCCACTTTCTTTCTCGTTGAGGCAGTAAAGACGGCTACGCTTTATCTTGGCATATAAAAAATTCTCATCATTATATATTTTCAGGCTTTTTCTCCCGATAAAGAGGCCGTCAGCGTTGAAAATATCATAAATGTATTCACCCGGATTTTCGCCCTTTTCATAGGTCATCACCAACAGTCGTCCTTCATCGTCCGTGAAAAAAGCATGAAAGGCAGGCATGGAATCAGGAAAGTAGATTTTGCTCCGGATGGGAGCAAAAACAGGCGCCTCAAATTGCTTCATATAACTTTTCTTGTATTCTTCAGAAACCGGCACAGGCCTATGCTCCTTTTTGATTTTACGAATCATCTTTCCCTCGAAATCGTAAACAAAAATTTCATAGCCTCGCTCTTGAAACCCGGTGTATATCTTTTGTTTGGCCACACTCCATGAAAAGACATAATAAAAGCCCTTGAGTCTTTTTCCTATAACAGGGTTTGGAACACTTTGCCTGTCGAGTTCTTTAATCTCCTCAAATTGTCCGTTGCCAAGAATCAAAAGTCTTTGGTTAATATAATCTCCCTGAGGGTTTATAATGCTTTTCACAATAAGATAATTTCCATTCTCCAGTGGCATAGCAAATCCAATTCTTGAATCTAACTTTGTCTCTTTGACCAAGCTGCCGTCTTTTCTAAAAAAAGAAATTTTATTATTGTTGTGGTCAGAAATGGCAATTTCATCTTTAAAGGTTACGTTGAGAAATAAAGATCCGTATACCTGAGCTTGGAGCTCGCCCGGGCCCTGGCCTTTGCGTCCGAAAGTCCTGACAAAATTGCCTTCTTTGTCAAAGGCAAAGATGACATTATCGCTGCTTTTAGGGCTGATAAGATAGATATTCCCCTCAGAGTCAGCATCAAAAAATCCCCATATGTCTGTTAATCCAAGTTTGGCTATCTCATCTTTTTCTGTATCAATCGTGAATTCTTTTTCCAAGGAAAGAATTGAACGTTCGCCCTTTATCCTGTAAGGCTCCAGGTGATTGACGACAATTTCTACTCCGTCCTCCATGGTCTTTTCTATTTTTTCTAGCCTTGGTCCGCAGCATAAAGCTAAAAACAGAATCAAGAAAAGATTAATTATTTTTTTCATTCGGCGCCCCTTTTTTAACAGTAATGATTATAAGCTGATGCTATCAATCTGTCCAGCCGTTCTGGTAGCAAGTTTCGTACATAGCCACGACATTCTCAGCTGGAGTTATCGCCTGAATGTTATGGCAGGGTGAAAGGATATAGCCGCCGCCCCTTCCCAGAATGCTGAGATTGTCCAGCACCTCCTGCTTCACTTCAGCGATTGAGCCGAAAGGAAGGGTGTGCTGGTTGTCCATGGCTCCATGGAAGATGACTCTATGGCCGACTTCTCTTTTGAGTTCCTCCCTGTCCATTCCTTTTGAGCGCCACTGGATTGGGTTCAGGATGTCGATTCCGGTTTCGATCAGACTGGGCAGGATTCTCCGGATGCTCCCGTCATTGTGATGAAAAGCAAAAGCCCCGGCCTGATGGACAAATTCTGTCATCTTTTTCATGCGGGGGATGAAGAACTCCTGGATCTGGGCAGGAGAGAACAAAAGATCGTTCTGGCCGCCCATATCCTCGGCAACATAGGAGACCATCACCTTGCCGGGAATCTGTTCGAGTGTGCGCTCGAGGTCTTCATAAGACAGATAAAAAAGTTTATCCAGGCAATAGTTGACCATCTCTGGATTTAAGATCAAGTCCATATAGGCCTGTTCATCTCCACGAAGCTTCTTGTAGATGAGGAAAG
>CAZJXZ010000329.1:0-2963 GCA_964549955.1 uncultured Eubacteriales bacterium | reverse complement strand
ACAGCTGACAGGCGGCCGGCCTCCTTCTCGTCGCCAAGGACTTCAAGGGCTGCTCGGAAGATCGCCCTTTCTATTTTTTGCGGGTCGAAGTCAGCCAGGGAACCATCCCTTTTTTTAATTTTTTTGGGCAAGCCTTTCACTTTTCGCTCCTTTAGATTCCGAGTTCTGAACGAAGCTGAATGAAACGGAGGATGTCTGTCCGGCAGATGATGCCGGTGACCTTATCCCCGACCATGACCGGAACCTGATGGATGTTCTTGCCGATGATCCGGCTCAGAACCTGGCTTCCGTCAGCATCTGGAGAGACAACCTCCAATTTCTCTTTGGGAGTCATGATTTCTCCGACCTTGACCGCAGGCCAGTTCTCACGGGGAATGCCTTTCACATCCTCCAGACAGACGATTCCTCTCAGGTGGCCATCATCGGCGACAAGAAAAACTCTCTCCCTCTTCTTGAGGATGTAATCATCGACCAGGCTCTGCACGGGAAGCAGAGAGCTCACAGTCGCAAAATCCCTTGTCATCAGATCCTCGGCCCGGACTCTCTTCAAGACCGCCTCAACCATAACCTGTTCGTAGCCTGTTATCGCTGCGCTGTGGAGGAACCAGCCGATGAGAATCAGCCAAAGGCCTGAGAAATTTCCTCTCAAAATCTGAAGAATTCCGACGAATATAAGGAAAAAGGCGAATCCCTGGCCAACCCTTGAGGCAATCCGGGTTGCCTTTCTCAGGTTGCCGGTGATTTTCCAGATTATGGACCTCAAGACTCTGCCGCCGTCCATGGGGAAACCCGGGAGCAGGTTGAATACTGCCAGCATGACGTTGATCAGGGCCAGGTAGGAAGCTGAAGCGGCAAGCGGCCGGCTCAAACCTCGCAAAACAAGAGACAGAACAAGGAAAAAAAGGGCAAGGACCAGACTCGAGACCGGACCGACCAGGGCCATGAAGAATTCGCGCATCGGCTTTTCAGGCTCCGCGGTGATCTGGGCGACTCCTCCCAGGATAAAGAGGGTGATGCTTCGAACCTTCTCCCCCTGCTTTATAGCCACAAAAGAATGAGCCAGCTCGTGGACTAAAACCGAAGCGAAAAAAATAAGGCTGGTAATTATTCCGATAATCCAGTAGAGGCCGCGATTCCAACCAGAATATTGCCTAGGAAAGTAGGTTGCGGCCAGCATCCAGGTGACCAAGAAAAAAATCACGAGCCAGCTCGAATCGATTCTAATCTCAATCCCGAAAATCTTCCCGATAGGCCAAGAATGTTTCATCATCTTCCTCCTCTGTCAGAAAATGAAAGGCTCCACGCCTGCTTTATGGTCTGATCAAGAGCTTGAAATGAACGGACTTATTTCTACTTTTGATTAATTATATTTGAAAATAGTTCAAAGAGAAAATCAAGCTGAAAAAGAGAGGAAGGAATTTTTCAAACTCTCTTCTCTTTTCCATTTTGACTCTCCTAGATTCTGATCATGGCTTCTATCGCCCCTCTTGCCCTCTCCCTGATCTCAAGAGGGACTTCAACCCTGTAGACCATGTCCTTCAAGGCTCTCAAGACTTTCCTCAAGTCTATCTTCTTCATGTTGAAGCAGAGAGCCAGGTCTTTGGCCGGGTAGAAATTTTTCTCCGGATTCTCTTTCTTCATCCTGTAGATGATCCCGACTTCAGTCCCGATGATGACCTCTTTTGCCTTTGTCTCCCTGGCTTCTTTGACCATTTGCCCTGTGGAGAGGACTTTGTCGGCGATATCGATCACCTCGGGCCGACACTCGGGATGGACCCAGACTTCTGCCTCAGGATAGAGCTTCTTTTTGAGCCGGACATCCTTGAGAAGGATATTGTTGTGGACATAGCAGTAGCCGTCCCAGGGAATAATTTTTTTATCTGTAAAACGGGCGACATAGGCACCAAGGTTTTTATCCGGCGCAAAGAGAATCTCATCTCCGTCGACCGCATTCAAAACCTTGAGCGCATTGGAAGAGGTGCAGCAGACATCGCATTCAGCCTTGACCTCGGCCGTGGTGTTGACATAACAGACAACTTTTCTTCCCGGATATTTCCTCTTCCACTCCCTCAGCTCCGAAGCGGTAATCATTTCGGCCATAGGGCAGCCGGCCTTGATTTCAGGGATGAGGACTGTTTTTTGGGGAGCGAGGATGGCCGCTGTCTCGGCCATAAAGTGCACACCGCAGAAGACAATGACCTGCTCATCGACCTGAGCCGCTCTCTGACTCAATCCCAGTGAATCGCCGATATAATCGGCGACATCCTGAACTTCGCCAATCTGATAGTTGTGGGCAAGGATGATGGCCTCCCTTTCCTTCTTCAACCTCTTTATCTCGGCGGTGATTTCTTCCTTTTTTATCTTTTTCATCGATTCTCCATACCGAGCATGGTCCTGATAAACAAGGAGCAATTCCTTTTCTCCACTTTCTGCAGCGGGAAATCATTGATCATTCCTGCCGCCTCATCATCAAGGAAGCTGACCTTTGAAAAATCAAGAATAATCCTCTCTCCTTGGCTGATTCCCCTCGTTATTTCCGATTGGAGCTCTCTCACCCACTCCCTCGAAATCTTTCCTTCGAGGTAGAGCACTCTTATTTTCTTTCCTTCTTTCTTGGCAGTAATTCTCAGCATTCTCAATCCTTCACTTTTCTGACATAGACCTTGATGACCTCGCCCTCCTCCTCCAAGCCAAGATACTCCTGACCGGTCATCTTGCACCAGGCAGGCATGTCTTCCTTGATTCCTTTATCAGTCGAGGCAACTTCCAAGACTTCACCGACTTTCATCTCTTTGATTTTCTTTTGGGTCTGGATGATGGGCAAAGGACAGAGCAATCCGAAGCAATCCAGTTTTACGTCGGCTTTCATTTCTTTCTTTAGCTTGCTTTCTCCAATCTACATTTAAGCCTTGGCCTTCTTTGCTCCGCAATGTGGACAATCTTCCTCACCCTTCTTGGATGGC
>CAZJXZ010000328.1:0-2964 GCA_964549955.1 uncultured Eubacteriales bacterium | reverse complement strand
ATGGCCAAGATCTTAGGCTACACAACCAACGGCGTTGAGCCCTCGATGGTCATGTATGCACCTAAAGGTGCGATAGAGAAACTGCTGGCCAATGTGGGCTGGAAGCTCAAGGATGTTGACCTGTTTGAGGTCAATGAGGCTTTTTCTGCGCAGCTCGTAGTGCTGATCAAGGAGCTCGGGCTCGACAGGGAGAAGGTCAATGTCCACGGAGGAGCTGTGGCTTTAGGCCATCCCATCGGAGCAACAGGAGCGAGGATATTGACCACTTTGGTCTACGCCCTAAAACACAGAGGCTTGAAGAAGGGCATTGCTTCTCTATGCCTTGGAGGCGGAGACGCAGTGGCTATGGCTGTGGAGATAGTTTAAACGAGGAGGAATGATGGCCATTCAAAAAATAGGAATTGTCGGCGCAGGAACCATGGGCTCGGGTATCGCCCAGGTTGCTGCTACCTCTGGCTTTGAAGTCATATTGAACGATGTGGCCGAAGATTATTTGCGGCGCTCTTTGGCGGCAATGGATAAGAGTCTGGCCAAGCTCGCCGAGAAAGGAAAGATTGCAGAAGACAAGGGAAAGATATTGTCGCGGATAAAGATAACAACGAGTCTTTCCGACCTTAAAGAGGCTGAGCTCGTTATCGAGGCTGTTTTTGAGGACTTTGAAGTTAAGAAGAAAGTCCTTCAAGAGCTCGATAAGCTTCTTGCCCCCTCAGCCATCCTGACCTCCAACACTTCATCCATTTCTATAACTCGATTGGCAGCTTTGACCAAGCGTCCCTCCCAGTTCATGGGCATGCATTTCATGAATCCGGTTCCGTTGATGACCCTGGTGGAGCTGGTCAAGGGCATAGCAACTTCGCAGGAGACGTTTAATCAGGTGAAGGGCATCGCTGAGAAGATGAGCAAAGTTCCGGTTGAAGCGAACGATTTTCCTGGCTTTATTTCAAATCGGATTTTGATGCCGATGATCAACGAGGCTGTCTGTGCCTTTATGGAAGGCGTGGGCAGCGCAGAAGCCATCGATACCGTGATGAAACTGGGCATGAACCATCCGATGGGGCCTTTGACCCTCGCTGACCTAATCGGACTCGATGTCTGCCTGGGCATCATGGAAGTCCTCCATGAGGGTTTCAAAGACCCAAAATATAGGCCCTGTCCTTTGCTGAGAAAGATGGTCGATGCCGGCTACCTCGGACGGAAGACAGGAAAAGGGTTTTACGAATATAAATAGAGAACATAATTGGTCAGGATGGGTGCTTCGAAAACACGCAGGCTTTGCCCTCTTGGTGAAGGCTGAGTGGAGAGAAAACCGTTTGAAGGCTGAGCGGGCGTTGCGAGGAGCGAAGAAGATTCCTCGCTTCGCTCGGAACATGCTGCGCAATCCCTCCAATAGGGAGAGGAGAGCGAAGCCTGAAACCGAGCCGCTTTTGACTCGCTGGGGCAAATGCGGCGTGTTTTCGAAACACTCAGCCGGAGCCACTCAAACGGTTTTCTCAGCACCCATCCTGACCAATTTTGAATTGTGAAAGCGTGACAAAGAGAGAGATTTCTTCGTTATGTATGCGAATTCGTGATAAAATAAAGACACCATATATATCGATATAAAAAAAATTTAATGTAGACCTTAGATTGGCTATTGATATTAAAGCTATTGATTGCAGGAGGGCAAAATGAAAGAAGAAGAAAGCGGAGAAAGACAGACGTCGAGAAATAAAGCGATCGAGGCTGCTCTTTCCCAGATAGAAAAGCAGTTTGGCAAAGGGGCGGTGATGAAGCTTGGACAGAAGGAGGCTGCGGTCAAGGTGCCTGCCATCCCCACCGGCTCGATCGCCTTTGACCTGAGCATCGGCATAGGCGGGTTTCCGAGGGGAAGGGTTATCGAGATTTTCGGGCCAGAAGCCACAGGAAAGACAACCCTGGCTCTTCATGTCATCGCCGAGGCCCAGAAGCGAGGCGGCCAAGCGGCTTTTATCGATGCCGAGCACGCCCTTGACCCGAATTACGCTGGCAGCGTTGGAGTCGATGTCGATAGCCTCCTCATCTCCCAGCCTGATTATGGAGAGCAGGCCCTGGAGATTGCCGAAGTTCTTGTCCGCAGCGGAGCTGTGGATGTTATCGTCGTCGACTCTGTAGCTGCTCTTGTGCCCAAGGCAGAGCTTGAAGGAGAGATGGGAGATGCCCATATGGGGCTTCAAGCCCGCTTGATGTCGCAAGCGCTTAGAAAACTGACGGCTATTGTCAGCCGCTCTAAGACATGTTTTATCTTTGTTAACCAGATTCGGGAGAAAATTGGATTTTTCTTAGGAAGCCCGGAAACGACGACCGGAGGAAGGGCTCTGAAATTTTATTCTTCATTAAGGGTTGATATCCGGAGGCTGGCGGCACTGAAAGAAGGGGATAAGGTCATTGGAAACAGGGTGAAGGTAAAAATCGTCAAGAATAAGCTGGCGCCTCCTTTCAGAGAAGCTGAGTTTGACATCATCTACGGTGAAGGGATTTCCAAAGAGGGGGATTTGATCGACTGCGGGATAAATACAGGAATTCTGGAAAAAACAGGAACCTGGTTTTCCTATAAAGGAGAGCGATTAGGACAGGGAAGGGAGAATGTAAAGAAGCTCTTGAACGAGAATCACGAGCTGGCCGCAGAGCTTGAGGCTGAGATTCGAAAGAAATTAGGTCTTCTTCCTGTGGAAAAGCCAGCCGAAAAACCTGCCGAGAAAGCCGCAGAAAAAGCCGAGAAGGCGCACGGCAAATAACCTCTTTTTTTATCTTGTGGTTGAAGCTGCGCCCGGCTTATTTCTGGATGCTGCTTTTGACGTAAAGAGCCACATCCTGGTGGGTGGCAAACCAGACGTCCTTGAAGGTCAGCATGTGCTGGATAAGCTTTTCGAGCATCATGATTCGGCTTCTGTGCCCGGTGTATTTGGGATGCATGGTTAAGACAAAGAGGGTTCCTTCTTCGTAGGC
>CAZJXZ010000327.1:0-2973 GCA_964549955.1 uncultured Eubacteriales bacterium | reverse complement strand
AGGAGATAATTGAAGCTCTTCTTGACCTCCTTAGGCGCTCCTCTATAAAGCTTATCCCTTTGATTCTGTTTTCTGTTTATGGCATTGATTTCATCAAGTGTGATGTAAAGACGATAATCATTTCGAGCGCAAGAGATGGCCTTCTCGTACATTTTCTCTGCCATTCCATAGTCTTTAAGCTTCCTCCAGTGTATCTCACCGAGGTTTCTGTAGAGCACTGAAAATTGTGGCGAAAACTCCGCTGCTTTTTTAAAGCTCTCCAGCCCTTCCTCCCATCTCAGCTTGGCTGTGAGCAGGTTCCCAAGATAATAAAGAGCTTTCCAATCCGAGGGATTATAGTCCAAGGCCAGCTCGAGCACCTTCTCTGTCTCTGTTCTGAAAGGAAAAACAAAATCCGGGCTGCAGGAAGCCGCCTTTTTGAAATTCCTTTCAGCTTCCTCTTTTCCTCCGAGCTTATGGTTGAAGTAGCCGAGATAGTAATAAAGGAGAGGATAATCTCTCGCCTTGCCACTTTCCAAATATGCCGAAAGGATGGAAACAGCGTCTTCGATGAGGTTCATCTCAGAATAGTCTGAAGCTGCTTCAAGATAACACTCAGGGTCTGACCCTAAGATTTCAAGCTCGCCGCGCCCGGTAAGAAGCTTCTTCTCCAAAAGGGCAAGGGAGTCGATGGGATTCTCTTTTAAAATTTCTTCGATGAGTCTCTCTGCCTCTTTTCTGTTGCCAAGATGCCTTTCCACAGCAGCCAACATGGCCGAAGCCTTCATATCTTCGGGATTATTTTTGAGAGCAGTCTTCAATAAATTCCTTGCTCCTTGATAATCCTTCTCTTCTATGGACAAAGCTGCAAGCACATAAGGTGCGACATGCCTGTAGGCTGCTCTTCTTGAAAGGAGATAGAGGTCTTCCTTGGTCCTCTCTGAAATCCCAAGCTTTATCCTGGCCAGAGCACGGTAATATCGTGCTGTATGGTCATCCTCATCTCTCTTCAGGGCTTTATCAAGAAGGTCGAGTGCCTCTTCGATTCTCCCTGTTTGATAATAAAGAATGCCCAGCCACCTCAGGGCTGAAGAGAATTCCGGCTCAATTTCAAGCGTCCTCTTGAATTGGTTTATGGCGCCCTCTGTATCCCAATGCTTGAGGGAATAATATCCCTTGAGAAAATTGTCCTCGGCCGAGCCGGTCTCCTGCAGTTGAAAATCCGGCTGAAGCTCGGGTGGGTAGACCTCAGCCTTTTCTGTTGTGTAGTCTATGATTATCTGTCCGTTTCTTGCCAGAAATTCGACCCTGTATATTCTCGAACTTTCTTCGAGCTCAACTTCTTTTCCATAAAAACCTTGCGGTGAAATATTCAGCTTTTCAGAAAAGACTTTCTTCTCCCCGCAAAAAAGCCTGACCTCAGCGCCTTCAAAGGCCTTGGTCGTATTGAGGGCAATCCAAACCCCTTTATCTCTCTTCTCGAAGTTCAGTGCCGCATCAGGATTAGCCTTGACAAAGCCGTGCATCTTCTTCAGCGGATACCACCATTCCTCCCACTGTTCGAGAAGATGGGGCTCGAAAATCCAGGTATCTCCTTGGGTGAGGAGTCTTCCGGCCTGTATCTCTATATACTGGCCGTCTTCGTCGGTGAGAAGCTTTTCCCAGATTGCTCCGCTGGGAGCCGTCCCCCACGTCCAGAACTTTTTTCCCGGGCTTTCATACCGCGAGGCGTAATGGACCGTGCCGTTATCTCTCTCGTAGTTATAAGCTCCGTTGTAATCTCCTGCGCTTCCGCAAAAATAATCGTGGGCAGAGGCGGTATTCTTGTACCAGGAAACGTCCCGGCCGCTGACTATCGGCCAGGGCGTTGGGTTTCTTCTTCCGCCGGCGTAGGTGTATTCAGCAGGCGGGAAGACAACCCGGGTATCATCCCAGGCATGGGTGGCGGCGTTTGCCCAGAAATAGCCGTTATTATGGGTCAAGGTCCTGTTGAAGAGCTTTATCGTCGTCTTGAAATAAGACCTGTCTGGAAAAAGAGTGATGGATACATCCCATTTCATTCTCCTCACCCACTCCAGTGTTCCCACCACACAGGATACACTCCCGTCGTCATTCTTAAGAATCTTGTAGCTGACAGGTGAGAAGGTGTTGACAGTATGGCCCAAGGTTGGGAAGTTCCACTCAATCCCTCCAGAAAGCCATGCCCCTCGCAGGGCGACAAGTCCGGGCTTGATGACATGATTGTAGTAGATGAAGTCAAAATTTTCGTTTGTTTTATCCAGGGCAGCCAGAATTCTTCCCCCAACTTCGGGCAGAATCATGACCAGCAGAAAATCATTCTCCAAGATGACCACTTTGTATCTCTTCATTGTTTTCTCTCGAGTAATATCTGTCTGCATCGGATAGGGATAAATCCTGAGATTCCAGAGGGGAGGATTAGGGTCATCAGGGCCGGTGAGATAAGTCGGAATTTCCATCTCCACCTCCTGCACCCTGACCTCTGCCCAAAGGGAGAAAGTTATGATGAGAACTGCGGAAATTAAAAAGATTATTTTCCTTTTCATCTTTAGCTCCTTTTCAATTTTAGGCCGGTCTTCATCTTCCGAATTATTCTACGATTGTAAAAGGAGGAATAAGTGTCGCCTTTTCATCACGGGAAAAAATGCTTTCTTCTTCGCCCGTTAAGTATACAATAGAACAGTAATGGAATAAATGGGATTAATAATCCCGGCTTTTTGACCTGAATTTTTTGATCTGCTATAAATCAAAGGAAAGTTTAAAAGAGGAAGCCATGAAAGACATGCGTTTCGCCGTTCTCACAGCCATCTCGATAATGACTTCAATAGTCTGCAAGCCGTCCAATCTTCCCTCGAGCACAGACTGGCTGCTGCAGCCAGAGCCATTCAAAGCGAAAATTTTTCGAGAAGATAACGGCAAAACTCTGGTCATCAGCAACGGATTGATCAGCCGCAAATTCCGGCTTTCTCCCAATGC
>CAZJXZ010000326.1:0-2977 GCA_964549955.1 uncultured Eubacteriales bacterium | reverse complement strand
CCTTATTCTAGCAATCGTCCATCTTGGTGTTGCTGGAGAAAAAGCGAGAAAAAGGAAACTGTCCCCTTTTTTACCCTTTTTTATAAATATATCCTGATGGGCAGGATGACGGTCGTGATTCCTTTCCAGCGCAGCTCCTGCTGAATGGCGAAGGCGGTCTCATTGTGGAGAAGCCGATGGATGACACCTTGCTGGGGAAAGACAGCCTGGCCGGCAAAGACCGTCGACTTTGGATATTTTTTTGTCAGGGACTCGCAGAGCTGGCTGGCGACCTGGACAACATCTGTCCCCATCTCATAGGCATAATCGGCCGCAAAGCCGAGCTTGCGGCAGATTCCCACGTATTTTTTTAAAGCCTTCTCTGTTGATTTCTTCAAATCTTCCACAGCCTCCGTACCCTTGAACGAGCCGGCATCGACTTCAGCCACAGAGACAAAAATAAAATTCTTGTAAAGGCCAGGAAAGCTGCGAATGATGGAGAGAAAAGTATGAACCCCAAATCCACTATAGCCGCTGACTAACTGAAGCGCTGTCATTTCGTTGGGGTCGGGAGGGTCGATGTTGGCAGGGCCCTTGTGAGGGAGGGCAACGAGCATATCATCCAGCTCTCTGACTCCCCTCCTCACTCTTGCATAGTGGCCGCGGATGAGGTAGCAGAGCCCGATCACCAGAGCAGTGATGAGCAGAGTCAGCCAGCCTCCAACCAAGAATTTTTCAAAGGAAGTGATGATGAGAATGGTCAGGCATAAAGTCAGTCCGATGAGATGAACAGGGAGATGCTTCTTCCACTCCTTTTCTCTGTGCCTGTTTTTGATGAAGAAGCGGGACATGCCAAGCTCAGAAAGGCTGAAGGTCAGGAAGACGTTTATCGAGTACATGACTACAAGAGTGGAGATTGAGCCGTGAGAATAAATCAGGAGCAGCACGGCTGCTCCGCCCATGAGTAGCACTCCGTTCTGGGTCGTGAAGCGGCTGGAAAGAGAGGCAAAGCGGTGGGGAAGCCAGTAATCGATAGCCATGTTGGCCATAACCCGTGGCCCATCGACAAAGCCAGTCTGAGCGGCAACAAGGAGCAAGGCGCCTTCAGAAAAGATGGTGATGAAGGCTATTAATGGTCCAAGGCTCCATTTCGAAAAGACCTCAGCGGCAAGGACGGCGTTGAGGGTTCGTCCCCCGACTGGCTTGACGCCAAGCAGCAGATAGCAGACCAATATTCCTCCTGCTGTGATAGCCAGCGAAACGGCGAGATAGACCATTGTCCGCTTGCCGTTCTTGACTCTCGGCTCGCGCATTATCGGAAGCCCGTTGGAGACCGCCTCGATGCCGGTGTAGGTTCCGCCTCCCAGGGAGAAGGCGCGCAGGAAGAGAAGGAGCAGGCCGCCGAAGCCCAGTGTGGAGAGCCCGGATTGAAAGCCAGAATGGATATTCTTGGCCATGGGCACGATCGAAGGAATGTGCTTCAAGATTCCATAGCCGATGAGCAGGACATGCGTGATGACAAAGGTGATGAAAATGGGCGCGAGGATTGTCACTGACTCCTTGACTCCGCGGAGGTTGAGGACAACCAGAATCGCAATCGCTAATACTTCGAAAGCAATCTTGAATTTTTGAAGTTCCGGCGGAAGGAAGCTGAAGATAGCGTCGCCGCAGGAGACGATGGAAACGGTGATAGTCAGCATGTAATCGACCAGAAGCGCGCAGCCTGAAACGACCCCTGCTTTTTCACCAAGGGTATGAGTGGCAACGATATATCCTCCTCCGCCTGAGGGAAAATACTCGATGATGCGGGAATAGGCGTAGGAGATGATGAAGACGGTTAACGCTGTTGCCAGGGCAAGGAAGAGAGAAAGATAGGTGTGCTCGCCCAGGGCTTTGAATGCTTCTTCAGGCCCGTAGGAAGCAGAAGAAAGGCCGTCAGCCCCAAGGCCAATCCAGGCCAGAATAGGGATGAGGGCCAGCTTGTGGAACAGGGATGGATCCTTGATGCTGCGCGGCTTACCGATCAGCTTCTGGCGAATCTTCTCGCTTAAACTCAAATCTTCCTTGCTCATGGATTACGACTCACGAATTACGTTCATAAGATTATAGCACTTTTCCTTCAAGCCTATTTCTCTATGATTTTATATTGGCAGTATCTTGCGTTATTAAAATCCGAGATAAAAAGCATATCGCCAAAAATCCTGATTCGGTAGGCAAGTTGATTCAGAGGAATTTCTCCGAGAAGGATTCCTTCAGGGCTATAAATCTCCAGCTTGTAAATATCCATTTTCTCAATCCTGGGCTCTTTGATTCTCTTGACACCTCCGCCAGAGGCGCTGACCTCGTATCCCATTTCCTCCAGGCTCATCTGTCGATTCAAAGTTATAACCCAGATTCTTCCCTGCCCATCCACTGAAATCCCTTTAGAAACCTCGTTCATCCTGGGCCCTTGAATGGTGGTTCCTCTTTCGGTCCGCCTTATATATCCTTTGTCAATCACGTCTGTTCCATAGTTCAGAGTCCTGTCCGCCTGCCAAAGGAGCTTTCCATCAGAAGAATATTTCTCAATCCGATTTTGAAACTGAAAACTGAGACAGATGTTTTCCTCTGTGTCCAGGTCGAGATAAAACCAGTTGCCATTCATGTTGACGTTCAAGTTTTTATAATCTCTCATTTCTCCAAACGTGTTTATCATTTTCCCGTTCTTGTCAACAACCTCGATGAGCTTGGGAAGCTTCCTCTTCTCCATAAAGGGTCTGAACCCATACATCCCTCCCATAACCACCAAGCCGGATTTCAATAAACGGATCTGATTCTGGGCGTAAGTCTTAAACTTTATAGTCTTCTCTTGCTTTCCTTCAGGTGTGAAGACCTGTATTCTCAGATTTACGGAATCAAAGACATAAAGATAATCTTGGCTATCGATGGCGACCGAATATGGAAATTGAAATTCTCCGGGACCCTGTCCCCGCCTCCCTATTGTTTTTATAAATTTTCC
>CAZJXZ010000325.1:0-2980 GCA_964549955.1 uncultured Eubacteriales bacterium | reverse complement strand
GGAGGCTTGAGCATGTTGGAGGCATCCACAGCCCCTTCGGCGGCTCCGGCACCGATGATGGTATGAAGCTCGTCGATGAAAAGAATGATTTCACCTTGAGCCTCTTTTATCTCCTTCAAGATGGCCTTCAACCTGTCCTCGAATTCTCCACGATACTTGGTTCCGGCAATTAAAGCTCCGATGTCCAGGCCAATGAGCCGCTTGGTTTTAAGCGATTGAGGAACATCTCCATTGGCGATGCGCTGGGCCAGTCCTTCAACAATGGCCGTCTTGCCGACGCCGGCTTCGCCAATCAAGACCGGGTTGTTCTTTGTCCTGCGGGAAAGGACCTGAATGACGCGTCTAATCTCATCCTCGCGGCCGATAACCGGGTCCAGCTTTCCCTGCCTGGCCAAAGCCGTGATATCACGGGCATAGCGCTCGAGAACCTGATATTTGCCCTCTGGCTGAGGGTCTGTGACTCTCTGGGTTCCTCTGATGGCCCTCAGAGCTTTAAGAACAGCATCTTCATTCACTCCGCTTTCTCTCAAGATTGCGGAAGCCTCGCTCTGCGCCTCTTTGATAATGGCCAGCAGAAGGTGCTCGGTGGAGATGTACTCATCTTTAAGCTTGTCAGCTTCTTTCTGGGCATCGCTCATGATTTGCCTCAGGGATGAAGAAAGGTATATTTCTCCGCCTCCTCGAACCTTTGGAATTCCATCCAGAGCAAGTTTCACCTTCTCCAGAATCTTTCTTGAATCTGCACCGACCTTGGCCAGAATCGCGTTAACAATATTCTCTTCCTGATTCAGGAAGGCCCAAAGAAGGTGTTCTGGCCGAAGCTCTTGATGGCCCAGCTCTTCGGCTTTGGCCTGGGCCGATTGGAAGGCCTCCTGAGACATCACCGTGAATCTATCCCATCTCATTTTTTTCTCCATCTCTATTTAAATATTCAATTCTTTTTCTGTCAAGAAATGCAAAAATCTTTATCATTGAAGCATTTTAAAATTTATTATGATCTGTCATCATATTCAAGGCATCATCCAATACAGACGCGGTAAATTTCTTTACATTTTCGTCGCGAGCGACCGAAGCGAGCGTAGCAATCCGACGAAGTCATTGCGAGGGTGAGCTAAAGCCGCAGACGAAGCGTGGCGGGAAGCGACGCGGCAGTCTCGACAACTTAAAGAGATTGCGCAGCCTGTTCCGAGCAAAGCGAGGAATCTCCTGCGTTCCTGGCAATGACATTTTACTTGATGCGTTTGTATCATCCATAAAATTGGAAAAAATAAATTTTTGAACACCCTCTTGACAATTTAAAAAAAGTTGGTATTTTTTTCTAGGGAATTGCGATGGAAGAGATTGAAATCTTGAGCTGGCTCACTCTCGATGCCATCAAAAAGGCGTCTGATGTCGTTGAGACAGTCGGCGACCTCCAGTCAGGTCACTCCAAATCTGTCTTCTGCGTGATTGAGGATGATTACATGGAACTTTACTACAGTGATTCAGGCTCAAATTATTTAAGGCACTACGAGAACAAGGACGAATTCGAAGTCGCCCTTATCGAAAGGAAGGAGGAGCTCGGAGAAGCTCCTTTCGAAGAAGAAAAAAATTATGAAGAAGAGGAGGAAGAAGAGGAATTCGACGTAGAGGACGATTCGGAGAAATATTAATCTTTTAACTCATAAAATTTCTCGCATTCAATTCCGTATTGAGGAAGAAAAGCGTCTATTTATCTTTCTTCTGCTTGCTCTTCATCTCTTCAATCCTGCTTCTTACCTCATTCAGAAAATTCAGTGCGGCCAAGGGAGTAAGGCCTGAAAGCTCGCATTTTTCTATTTCCTCTATAATCTCCTTCATCATCTCCTCTTCTCTGTCCTGCTCGAACAGAAGCAGCTGGGCTTTGTCACGCTTTTTCGAAGAGCGGTAGGCAATTCGGGGCAATCCTGAATCATCGAACTCCTTCTTTTCCAGATTGAAGAGTATCTCTTTGGCTCTATCGACAACAGGACGGGGAATTCCGGCCAGCTTTGCCACATGAATGCCGTAGCTCTGGTCAGAAGGACCAGGAACGATCTTCCTCAAGAAGATGACATCATCCTTCCATTCTTTGACCGCAAGATGATAATTCTTGATTCTCTTCAAGGTTAAGGCTAGCTCGGTCAACTCATGATAGTGGGTGGCAAACAAGGTCTTGGCCCTGATTTCTTCTTTCTCGTGGAGATATTCGGCCACAGCCCAAGCAATGCTCAGGCCGTCAAAGGTGCTCGTTCCTCTTCCGATTTCATCGAGAAGTATCAGGCTCTTTTCCGTGGCACTGTTTAAAATCTTGGCTGTCTCGAGCATCTCAACCATAAAGGTTGACTGGCCGACGCTCAGAAAGTCCATAGCGCCGATACGGGTGAAAATGCGGTCGACACGGCCGACCTCAGCTTCTTTGGCCGGAACGAAAGAGCCCATCTGGGCCAGGATGCAGATCAAGGCAACCTGTCTGAGAAAGGTGGACTTGCCTCCCATATTCGGCCCGGTAACGATGAGAATCTGGTCCTCATCCCGGTCCAGATAGGCATCGTTGGGGATGAAGGGTTCCTCGTTGAAGACTTCGATAACAGGATGCCTTCCCTCCACAATTCTAATCTTATCTTCTGAGTTCACCAGAGGACGATGATAGTTGCGCACCGAGGCGAGCTCAGCCAGCGAGGAGAGGACATCGAGTGTCGAAATATCCGTGGCAATCTTCTGCAGCCTTGCGGTTTCTCTTGAGATTTTTTCCCTGATTTCGAGGAATAAGTTATACTCCAAATCCACGATTCGCTGCTCGGCATTGAGCACCTTCTCCTCATACTCCTTCAGCTCAGGAGTGGTGAACCGCTCGGAATTGGCCAGAGTCTGTTTCCGAATGTAGTCAGCAGGAACAAGCGGGAGATTTGGCTTGGTGACCTCGAGGTAGTAGCCGAAGACCTTGTTGTAACGAATCTTGAGGGATGAAATTGTTGTCCTT
>CAZJXZ010000324.1:0-2988 GCA_964549955.1 uncultured Eubacteriales bacterium | reverse complement strand
ATTTCCGGCACATTTGAGCCGCCCTGCGGCTTTTTTGACCGCCATGAGCAATTCCTAACCGCCATTGACATTTTTTTCTTTCGGATTTATATTTGCCCACGATGGATATAGGGGTAAATCGACACAAAAAGGCTCACTTGCCCACCACAGCCGAAAAGGAAACTCTTATCCATCCCGGCGAGATGATTTATCGACGAGCTGCACGTTCCCAGCTAAAATGAGAGTTTGTGAAGATTATGTGAACCCTTTCCCTCATAAGCGAGGTTCGTTTTGCTTCCGGATCATCAGGATAATCGGCCGGGACCGGCGATCCTAACTCGTCCTTGACATATTTCTGATTAACACACTACAATTCCCGTGGATGATTGGATAGCAAAATTAGCGCAATGAAATACGGTCTGCCCGTGCAGGCGAAAGGGAATTTTCGTAAAGTGCCGTACGTAAGATGACCAGCAAGACGATTTCTCATTACCAAATCCTCGAGAAGATAGGGGAAGGCGGGATGGGTGTCGTCTACAAGGCTGAAGATACAAAGCTCAAGAGAATCGTCGCGCTAAAGTTTCTTCCGCCAGAATTGACCCGGGATCCGCAAGCGAAAGAGCGTTTTATCCGGGAGGCACAAGCCGCCGCGGCCTTGGATCATCAGAATATTTGTACGATCTATGAAGTCGATGAGCACGAAGAACAGATTTTCATCGCCATGGCATATATCGAAGGCCAAAGCCTCAGGGAAAAGATTTCCAAGGCCCCGATAAAGGCCGATGAGGCCATGAACATAGCGATCCAGGTGGCCGAAGGCCTGAGAGTCGCTCATGAGAAAGGCATCATCCACCGCGACATCAAGCCAGGCAATATCATGCTCACCGAAAAAGGCCTGGCCAAGATCATGGATTTTGGCTTGGCCAAGCTGGAATGGGGAGCGGACCTCACGAAGACAGCGACCATAATGGGGACTATAGCTTACATGTCTCCCGAGCAGGCGCGGGGCGAAAGAGTCGACCAACGCACCGACATCTGGTCACTGGGTTGTGTTTTCTTCGAGATGCTCACAGGACGGCCTCCCTTCAAAAGCGGCTACGACCAAGCCGTCTTCTATTCTATACTGCACGAAAATCCGCCGCCCTTAGCAAGTTTTAGGCACGACATTCCAGCCGGGATAGAAAGGATTCTCCACAATTGCCTCCAGAAAGACCCTCAATACCGATATAAAGATACTGCCAGCTTGATCGAAGAGCTGAGGAGGATCGACCTTCGCGAACGCGCCGTCTCCCCTTACTGGTCTCCAAAAAAAGAGAAACCACCCTCCGTTGCTGTCCTGCCCTTTGCCGATATGAGCCCCGATAAAGACCAGGAATATTTCTGCGATGGAATATCCGAGGAGCTGATCAATGCTCTCACTCATATCAAGGATTTGCATGTTGTCGCCCGCACCTCTGCGTTCGCTCTCAAGGGAAAAAATCTGGATGTGCGGGAAATCGGGAGGATATTGAACGTGAACACGGTGCTCGAGGGGAGTATCCGGAAAGCCGCGAACAGGCTGCGTATCACCGCCCAGCTCGTCAATGTCGAAGACGGCTACCACATCTGGTCGGAAAAATTCGATCGGGAGTTGGAGGATATCTTTGCCATCCAGGACGAAATCTCTACGGCCATTGTCGACAACCTCAAGATTAAGCTTTTTGCCGGAGAGAAAACGGCCATCCAGAAGCATCATACGGATGATCCCGAAGCTTACAATCTCTATCTGAAAGGGCTTCATTTTGCCCATAAGCCGAGCCTCGAAGCCGTCCAAAAGGCCCTGGATTATTTCAGGGAAGCGATCGACCGGGATCCGGGCTTTGCCCTCGCCCACGCAGGCATAGCCACTGTCTACGCGACCTTAGGCATTCTAAACCTTGCTTCTCCAACTGCCATGATGCCAAAAGCTAAGATGGCAGTCCAGAAGGCCCTGGAATTGGACGAACAACTGGCCGAAGCTCACGCGCAGATAGCGAATATTGCCTTCTACTACGAATGGGATTGGGAAACTTCGGATCACAGCTACAAGCGGGCCATTGAGATCAATCCTGGGTACGCCGTCGCTCATGGCTGGTACGCCTGGAATTGCCTGGGAAGGGGACGAATTGATGAGGCAATCAGGGAAATCAAACTGGCTCAGAAGCTGGACCCGCTCATGCCCTTGTTTTATGCCTTTTCTGTGGGCATCCATGGCGCCTCCGGAAAACTCGATGAAGCTATTGAAGAATTTCGTAAAGCTACGGAGCTGGATCCGAATATCGGCCTTGCCTACTTCCATGCAGGAATAGCCTATTTCCGGAAAAAGTCGATGGACGAAGCGACCAAAGCTTTGCAAAAAAGCAAAGAGCTGGCCGTCTATGCCGGTTGGGCTGAAGTCATCCTCGGACTTATTGCCTTGGCGCAGGGAGAAAGAGGGAAAGCCGAGCAAATCCTCGAAGACATGCTCGAACGGAAGAAAAAAACGAATATTTCATCAACGGCCATCGCCTATCTTTGGGGAGCCTTGGGGAATTTCGATAAAGCCTTTGAATTTTTTGACAAAGCTTACGAAGAACGCGATTCCCTTATGGTTTACATTCATATTTATACGAATTTTACAGTCGCCGAGATTCAGAAAGACCCAAGGTACAAAGCACTCCTTAAAAAGCTGAAGCTCGAACAGTGAGGGTCGTCCTTGTTCCTTTCGGTCCATTCTCAAGGATTCTCAAATGCGGAATTGATCTCTTCCAGCAAAACAAAAATTGAGCATCAAATGAGGATCAACTCTTTTTGGGGCTGGGAGAGAAATTCGGCTCCGTCTTTGCGGACGACGACCATTTCTTCAACGGTGATAATGCCCCGCTCCGGAACTTTGAGCCTGGGCTCCAAAGTAGAGACCATGCCTTCCTCGACCGGCTCGAAGGGCTTTCCTGCGTAGGAGATGGTGAAGAAGATTCTCAGCTGGCGCCACTCGGGCTTCTCGGTCCACAG
>CAZJXZ010000323.1:0-2997 GCA_964549955.1 uncultured Eubacteriales bacterium | reverse complement strand
GAAGGTATCGGCGTCTGGGCTAAATAGTCGGCAAGGAGCGAGGCAATGTGCTCCTGCCCGACAAAAAGGCCTGAAGACATGCAGCCGACGTACATCGAGTCAATCCGGTCAACACCCGCGTCATCCAGGGCAAGAAGGGCCGTTTCGACAAATATGGCCCTCAAAGATTTTTCCCAGAGCTCTCCCCATTTTGTCATCCCAACGCCAATGACAGCAACGTCTCTCATTCTTTCCTCCTACTCCGCCTTTCTTATCTTCTGGCGGTACTTGGCATACACTCCATAGTTGAGATAGGTCTTGTTCTTGTCCAGCAAGTCCCTTGTCCGCGGAGCAAGGTCTCTGACCTTGTTGATCCTTTCTGTCACCTCAAATATGAAGGCATCGCTCCCGGCTCCTGAGCCGTAGGAAACGATAAGAATTCTATCTCCCTTCTTGGAAATATCCAGACAGGCCGTCAGTCCCATAGGAGAGGAGCCGGAATAGGTGTTTCCGAGCTTGTTGACCAGCCATCCTGGCTCAATCTGCTTCTTCTCGAAACCTAACATCTCGCCGACCCGGAAAGGAAATTTCCCGTTGGGCTGGTGAAAAATGACGTAGGTAAAGTCTTTCGGCTTCATCTTGGCCTTGTCCATTATTCCTTTAGCAGCGCCGATGATGTGCTTGAAATAAGCCGGGTCCCCGGTGAATCGCCCGCCGTGCTGGGGATAAAACTGGTATTCCCGGCGCCAAAAATCCGGAGTGTCGGTCATGTAGGAATAAGTCTCTGTGGCCTTGGCCACGACTTTATCCCGGCCAAAAATGAAGGCTGCTGCGCCGGCCGCAGCCGTGTACTCGAGCGCATCACCGGGCGCTCCCTGCGAAGTGTCGGCTCCGACAGCCAGGCCATACTTGATATCGCCGGCTCTCACCAGGCCGAGGACAACGAACATCCCTTCTGTCCCTGCTTTACAGGCAAACTCAAAATCTGCGGTGTGAACCTCAGGAGTTGCCCCGAGAGCCTCAGCCAGAACCGTTCCGCTCGGCTTGACCGCATAAGGATGGGATTCAGAGCCGACGTAGACCGCACCGATCTCTTTGGGGTTGATGCCAGCTCTTCTCAGGGCGTTCTTCGATGCTTCGACCGACATGGTGATCGTGTCCTGGTCAGGAGAAGGGACTGATTTTTCTTCGAGCAGCAATCCTTTCTTGTAGCTCGGCGCGTCTGCTCCCCAGACTTTGGCGATCTCTTCGACTTTAATCCGGTTGCGAGGAATATAGGCCCCGTAGCCGATTATACCTTCCATTATCGCCTCCCTTGTTGATGTGAAAGAATGTCGAACGAGACATGGATGAGAATTGAATAAAATAAGAACGAAAAAATGACAGGATATCGTGGCATATCTCCCCCTCCAAGTCAAGGATTTAAGGATTAAAGGGGTAAGCATCTTTTTTTGTTACAAAATAGACATAGACGGGTCCTGGCGCGGTGCGTCCCTGTCCGTCCTCTCTGATCTGTTTCTCAAACAGATCGAGGGGAGCCGAGTGAATATTTCCCCTCGGTCGCAGGGCAAGCCCGAGAAGAGGAGGCAGAGAGCGAAGCGACCGCTGGAAGGGGGATTTCTCCCTTCAAGATGGAACCCAATCTCCCTCTAAAGTTGACTCCCTCTGTCGGGCCGAATAAAATGGGAAAAACACGGAACTTATTTCAATGAAATTTCGTCTATGATGGTGAATTGAGTTGCAGATTAAGGCGATCGTTCAGGAATGTCTGGAAGGCAAACAAGGAGCCTGGCAAATGCTTGTCAATACTTACTCCAAGAGGATATTCAACATAGCCTATCAATTTTCGGGCAGCTTCGAAGAGGCCGAAGACCTCACCCAGGATATCTTCTTCAAGCTCTACAACACTCTCTCTAGGTTCGATTTTAAGAAAAACTTCAGCGCCTGGCTCCTGACGATGGCCAGGAATTATCTCATCGACCAGTACCGGAAGACAAAGTGGGAGAAGAAAGCTCGCGACAACTTCGACGACCATTTCCTTCCTTCAGACTCAGCCGATAATCCCGAAGAAGGGATGGTCAAAGCAGAGAGCAAAAGGATGATCTGGCAAAGCATGAGCTCCCTTGCTCCTGACATCCGGATGGCCGTTATCCTCAGAGACATCCAGGGGCGCAGCTACGAAGAGATGGCAGAAATCATGAATGTTCCGCTCGGAACGGTTAAATCGCGGGTGAACAGGGCAAGGCTGCAGCTGGCAAGAGTTTTTAAAGAAAAAAAGGAGAAAGACAATGAGCTGTGAAAAAATCGAAGAGCTCTTATCTCCTTATTTAGAGGATGAACTAAGCCAGGAAGAAAAGGAGGCGGTCAAAGACCATCTTCAAACTTGTGAAAGCTGCGCTGCGCTCCTGTCTTTTTTGAAGGAAACAAAAGAATCGCTGACAGCCTTTCCGCAGCTTGAAGTCAGCCAGAATCTCCTCCATCGACTCTCCTCGATTCCAAGCAAGAGAAAGAGAGTCAGGCTGAGCTTTGACTTTCTGCTTCAGCCCTCGCTTCAGCCTGTCCTGGCCGCGGCTTCAATCCTTCTTGTCCTCGTCTCCTTCTACTTCTTTAATCCTGATAAAAAATTCATCAATAAATCCATCGACCGCCGCATCCATCTCGGCTTCAGCCAAGTCGAAAAGCTCTACGCCGAGGCTGAATCATTCACTGACAGCCTTGGGGAATACAAGGACGATATCCTCGTTTCTCTCAAAAGCATCAAGCTTTTCGGAGAAAGCAAAGATTGAAGATATGGAGGTAACAAATGGAAGAAAAAGTCATCGTCAAAAGACCGCCTAAGTCGGCTGCCTTAGCCGGCATCCTTTCCTTCTTTTTCCCGGGAACAGGCGCGCTCTACAACCGCCAGATTCTCAAGGGAATCATTTTTATGATCATCTTCGCCGGCCTGGTCACTCTACAGACTGAGGGAAGACATCAACCCTTCATGGGCCTCATCCTGGCAGGCTTTTACATCTACCA
>CAZJXZ010000322.1:0-3008 GCA_964549955.1 uncultured Eubacteriales bacterium | reverse complement strand
GGGTCGTTTTAAAAAGCAGAGATGAGCTTCAAGACCTGGCCGAAAGCTTCAACGCCATGACTGCAGAATTGAGGACATTATTCACAGAGTTGGCCAACCAGAAAGAAGAGCTGAAGAGCATCATCTCCTCCATCCATGAGGGGCTCATAGTTTTGGATAAGAGCGGCAAAATCCTGCTGAGCAACGAGAGCATGAAAAAGATTGCTGAGAGTGAACTCATGGATGGAAGGTTCTACTGGGAAGTCATAAGAGCCTCGAAGTTTGATGAGTTGATGAATAGGATAAGAGAGAAGAGAGAAAGCAGCGCCGGCGAAGTTGAACTCAATGAAAAGATCTATCTCTGCAATGCCGCATATCTCAGCTCCCAGGAACAGACCGTCGTTACCTTCCACGATTTAACCGAAATGAAAAAACTGGAGAGAATAAAGAAAGATTTTGTGGTCAACGTGACTCATGAGCTGCGCACTCCTCTGACGGCGATAAAGGGCTTTGTCGAGACTTTGGAAGAGGAATTGGATAAGGAAAAGCAAAACTATCTGAGAATCATCAAGAGAAACACAGACAGGCTCAGCCATATTGTTGAAGACCTGCTTTCTCTTGAAGAACTTGAGGAAAAAGGAATCCGGCTGGAGCGAGAAGAGGTGAATCTCAAAGAGTTGGCAGAGAATGTATTGAAGATATTCGAGCAAGAGGCAAGAGGGAGAGGGTTATCTCTCAGGCTGATCGCTGATGAAAGACTTCCCCTCATCCAGGCCGACTCCTTTCGCTTGGAACAAATGTTCGTCAACCTCCTCGACAATGCTTTGAAATACACTGAAAAGGGAGGCGTTACAATTGTATTGAGGGCAAAAGAGAGCGAGGTCGCGGTCGAGGTTCAGGATACGGGAATAGGAATCTCCGAAGAGCATCTGCCTCGAATCTTTGAGAGATTCTATACTGTCGATAAAGCCCGCAGCCGCAGATTGGGCGGAACGGGTTTAGGCCTTTCGATCGTCAAGCACATCGTTCTTCTCCATGGCGGAAAAATCCAGGTGAAAAGCGAGCTGGGCTTGGGAACGACATTCAACGTGACTTTGCCAGTATGAGATTAGAGCCTTTCTTTACCTCAGGCCTCTCTCGCATCCCAGTATGAGATTAACGCCTTTTTTAGCTCGTATCTTCATACCCGGATTCAACCCAGATTTTTGCCTTCTAAATAGAGGTTCCACAATCAGATTCTCATTGAATTAAAATGGCGAAGGAAGTTACAAAGAAAAAAGTATTGTTCATCTGCACCCATAACTCAGCCCGCTCTCAGATGGCTGAGGCTTTTTTAAGGGCCTTTTACAGCGGCGATTTTGAAGCAACAAGCGCCGGCACCGAGCCCACAGAAGTCAATCCTTATGCCATTCAGGTTATGGAAGAAATCGGGATTGATATCTCAAAGCAGCGTCCGAAAAACCTCAGAGACTTCTTGGGTATGGACTTTGATTATGTGATTACAGTCTGCGACCAGGCAAGAGAATCTTGCCCTTTTTTCCCTGGAAGAACGATAATCCATAGAGCCTTTGAAGACCCTGCCCGATTCGAGGGAACTGAGGAGGAAATATTATCAGCATTCCGAAAAGTGCGGGATGAAATAAAGGATTGGGTCAAGAACAGATTTAAAAATAAGGGAGAAGAGTTACAAGAACAGCCTGCGTTTCGGCCGGTCATCCAAGAGGGCTTAGAAGAAAAGAAGAAATAGCAGATTTGAGCACAAACATCTGCAAGGAAGTGATTGACATCGCAAAACAACTCTCTCTTTGTTTTGGGCAGAAGTGAGAGGCTATGCGCGATTCGTGCGCTTATCTCTTGAGCTGTTTGATGAGCTCTTTATCTTTATCGTAGATGTTGATGACCAGCGGCATGTCTCCTGGAAGAGCATGTGTCCCGCAGGCATGGCAGGGGTCGTAAGGCCTGAAGGCCATCTCGGCCATGTTCAACAGACCCTCCGATATTTTCCCGCCCTTGATAAAGGCTTTGGCTGCTTTTTCGATGGACATGGCGATGGCCGCAGCATTATTGATCGTGGCCACGATGAGGTTGGCTTCGGTGACGATGCCTTTCTCGTCTGTCTTGTAGTGATGAAAGAGTGTGCCCCTCGGCGCTTCAACGACTCCGACTCCTTCAGTTGGAATCTCGGTCGGGATTTTCCTGATATCTGGGCTGGTAATCTCTTTGTCCTCCAAAAATTTAACCATTGTCTCAGCAGCCTGCAGAGTTTCGATAAGCCTTGCCCAATGAAAGGCTAGGGTGTTGTGGACAGGTTTTCCGCCCAATGTCTTATACATTCTGTCATAGTGTTCCTGAGCCAAGGGAGTGGCCATGCCGTCAGAAGCGTTAAGCCTTGCCAGCGGAGCGACGCGGTAGACGCCGCTTTCTTTTCCTTCGACAAAGCCTTTCCAGCCGACTTTCTTCAAGAATGGGAACTTGATGTAACTCCAGGGTTCGACGTGCTCGGACACATGGTTGAGGTATTCGCGGGGTTTGAATTTAGCGAATTCTTTTCCTTCCGGGTCGACGACTCGAATGTGGCCGTCATAGAAATTGATTTTGTTGGCGCTGTCGACCAGGCCCATATAATAGGTCTTCATTTTATAAGCGTCGCCGAGGACAACAGACACATATTCTTTATTCTTAAGGACCACATCGTCAAAAATCTTTAGGGCGAACTGGGCGAACTCCACTGCAAATTTTGCGGTCTCCAGGAACTGGACTCGATGCTCCTCATCCAGCCCTTTGGAAACTCCGCCAGGAAGCCCGCAGACAGGATGAATGACCTTGCCGCAGAGATGGTTGAGGATGTCGCGGCATTCTCTCCGGATGCGGATGACCTTTCCGGCTATCTCCAGCCCGACTTTGCCGATAACGCCCAGAATGTTTCTTTCTGCAGCAGGAGCCTGGGGTCCGACGACAAAGTCAGGGCCACCCAGAAAGAAAAAGTGCAGGGTGTGGTCTTCCATCATGAAGGTGTTGTAGATGAACTC
>CAZJXZ010000321.1:0-3030 GCA_964549955.1 uncultured Eubacteriales bacterium | reverse complement strand
TCCGCCTGACCAGGCCTGCTGTGGAGCCCCCAGCCTCCATCTAGGTCAACAAAAAGATGTCGAGGCTCTGGCTAAAAAAAATTTAAAATCGTTCGAAAAAGAAAATCCTGATTTCATCATCACTATCTGTCCGACCGGAAACTCAATCTTGAAGAATCTCTATCCCCAGCTCGAACCATCATCTTCACGCTGGAGCGACAAGATCTTTGATTTCACAGAATTCATGGTCAAAAGGGGGCTGCTGCCGAAGACAAAGAACGCCTATAAAGAAGAAATCTTTTACCATTACCCCTGCCATTATTTGAATGCTCTGAAACTCAAGGATGAGCCAAAAAGAATGCTTCAAGGCTTGGGCTTTGTCCTTAAAGAAGAGGAGGAGCCTTTTGCCTGCTGCGGCTTTTGCGGCGTCTTCTCATTGAAGAATCCGGAAGTCTCTGCTGCTCTGTGGGAGAAGAAAAAGAAGAAAATCCTCAAGAGCGAAGCCTCGCTCATCGCCACCGACTGTCCAGGCTGCCTCTTCCAGCTAAAGTCAAACTTAAGGCTTCAAGATCGTGCCCTTAAAATTTCTCATACGGCTGAGCTTTTTGCTCAAGCCGTAGAGCAAGATTCAGGCAGACAAAGGCACCACAGCTGAAATTTCAAAATCTTTGAATTGGGGGATTAATTGATTGATAAAGAAGGAAGGCTGATTTGCGTTTTGGCTCTTATTTTCTGCCACTTCTCAACCGGAATGGAAAGGAAGGCATCGACCAGAAGAGGGTCAAAGTGGCCGCCTTGGCACTTCTCGATCTCTCTGTAGGCTTCGATAAAAGCCTTGCCCCGGCTATATGGCCTGTCAGAGGTTATGGCGTCCAGGGTGTCTGCTAAAGCAAAAATTCTTGCCTCAAGAGGAATCTCCTCACCAGCCAAGCCGTAAGGATATCCGCTGCCGTCAAATTTCTCGTGATGGAACAGAACGACAAGCGCAGCTCTTTTCAAAAAATCAAACTCTTGAATCATCTCATAGCCCAGAATGGGATGTTCCTCAACTATCTCTTTCTCTTTTTTTGTCAATGGGCCAGCTTTTCTCAGGATGGATTCAGGTATTCCAATTTTCCCGATGTCATGGAGCAAGGCCCCCCTTTCGATATTGACTAAAAAACTTTTATCTTCAACTCCGAGAGCTTTGGTCAACAAAAGCGAATAGCTGGCCACCAGCTGAGAATGTCCTAAAGTGTCTTCATTGCCATCAGTGGCAGCGATTAAATAGAGAAGGTTCGAGTTAAAAAAGCGCTGTTTTTCGGCATTATCTTCTTCCAGGCCCGAGATTTGTTTTCTGAAAATCTTTTCATGCTGACGGTCGAGATGTTTTAAGATTCTTTTTGCTGACGAGACCTTCAGCGCCCCCAGACTCTGCATGTTCCGATAAAAGAGATTCCAGCGCTCTCTTTTCTCGTCAATAATAAGAGGAGCTGCAGATTCTCCTCTCTCTTCTGAAATCTCCTTCTCCCTCAAAGTGGAAAGCTCTTCTTGGCCATTTGAAAAAATAAAACTTTTCTTACTCAACTCTTTTCGAAGTAGAAGACCGAATATTCCTTCAGCCGGACAGCGGGCACAGTCATTCTGGCTATTCATTTCTTCGGGATTCAATGTCCTTTCCTTGACCCATGGAATATTCATTTCCATATGATCTCTTGCGCTCCTTTCATTTAAAACCGCTTCCATTTTTTTGAAGGCGACATTTTAGTCGCAACCGCTTGAAAAAAATTGAAATCAAGCTTTTTGGGATTTTTTCAGTGCGATAAACTCTGACAATTTTTGTCACTGAATCGCGGCCGCAGAATATACATAAAGACTTGTCAAGCGCTATTCTAGAATTATATAATCTACCAAGTGGAAAATAAGAAGCCTGACGTTGATTTGGAAGAAATCTTTGTCAAATACCGCCCTGTTATCAGCTTTAGGGTTAAGAAATCCCTAGGAGCTAGAAATCCAGATTGGGAAGATATCGTTGAGGAGGTTATCACCAACGCTATAGAAAAAATACAGAAAGGGGAATTCAGGGGTGAATCTTCAATCGGGACCTTTATTTACACTATAACCAGCCGCAGGATCGTCGACTATATCAGACAGAAGGGCAAGGTCCTGAAGCATGCTCCAGAGCCGGCTGATTATCCTGACCCCCAAGAGAGCGTAGAAAACAAGGAAAGAGTCGAATTGATGGCGAAAGCCTTAAGGAAGTTAAAACCCAAATACCGGAAAGTCCTTTATCTCTATTATTATAAAGAACTTTCAAGAGAAGAAGTCGCGCAAAAATTGGGAATCTCTCCCCGCCGAGTGAGCGAACGGGTCAACTATTCCCAGAAGCTTCTTAAGAAATTTTTAAAAAAATGAGCTTCTTTTTCAGTTTTTTCAGGTATTCTTCGACTAAACTATCTGGAACTTAAAATGAAAGGAAAGAAGTATGAAAGACTGTAAATACGAAGAGCTAATCGACCAATATTTATTGAACAAGTTAGCCGAGAACCAAAAGGATAGATTCGAGGAGCACTACTTCAATTGTTCCTCCTGCTTTGAAAAAATGACAGAAAGGGATGAGCTCCTTCGAGTCATTAAGAAGAAAGGACATACAATCTTTAAAGAAGAATTCCTGACTGAAGAGATAAGGGGAGCATCCCTGGCAGAAAGAATTCTTTCCTTTCTCACTCCCAAGCAATGGGCTTTTGCTGCAGTTTCAGCAGCTCTGATTCTGGTCGTAATCTTCGCTTTTATTCCCTATTTCAAAACAATTCAGCCCACATTTCAGATCGTCAGCGAAGAAACTCGCAGCGGCAAAACCATAGAACTTATATCGCCGGTGATGGACGTTAATGTGGTTCCCACGGAATTCAAGTGGGCAAAATCAGATAAAGAGCTTGAATATAAGTTTTCAATCTATAATAATGGCAACGTGCTCTGGACAGCCAAGATAAAAGAAAATTTCGTTGTTCTCCCAGAAGAAATTAGGAGTCTGATTAAAGCCCAGGGCAAATATTCCTGGCAGGTCAAGGC
>CAZJXZ010000320.1:0-3040 GCA_964549955.1 uncultured Eubacteriales bacterium | reverse complement strand
TCTTCGGCCCCAAAGGTCCATCCAACCCCTACCACATCCGCTCCCACTCTGAAGATAGAAAAGGAGCGGCTGTGCGCTCGCTGATGCCGGTCGGAGAGACGACGACAAACATCGAATTCAATCCCGAGCGAAAAGAATTAATCATGCACCAGAGCAAGACTGTGGGCAACGTCGATGAAGACAAAGCCTGCCGCACCAAGCTGGCAGCAGAAGTGAAAGGCGACATCGAAAAGCTCATGAGCGAATGGGACCGCTTCGGCTGGCACAGAGTGACTGTCTTCGGCGACCACAAGAAGGCGGTGGAGACGATAAGCGCCCTGCTGGGAATAAAGGTAGTCATCGAAGCTTGAAAAGGAGACTAGGGAATAGTCTTGCTCTTCTTTTTTTAGTCTTCATTTGTCGCCGCAGTTGCCGATAATTGTTCTGAACGGGGCAAAAGGCCATCGCCTATTTGAGATTATTATTAAAAGAAATGCCCACAAATAGATCCGCAAGATTTTATACAAAAACTACACTCACAGCCGGGCTGACCCTCTTCATCAACATCATTGCTTTCGCCATAAACTCAGATCAGTTCGAGGGCAAGCATTTCAGGGGCAGGGGAGACATCGACTATCTCCAGCTCCTGGACATTGCCCGCCGAATGCTTGAGCCGGATCCTGAGTTCCAGAATCTTCCTATGCTCTACATTCCGGACTGGAATGGCTTCATGGAAGGGCCAACCTGGAAGGCCTGGTGGATCCAGAACTCCTTTGGCACCACTTACTGTGCCCTTCCTTTTCTCCAAGAGCCCTATCTCACCTTTCTACAAAACTCCCAGGACCTCTGGTTTGACCAGATGGGGGACGGAAAGAGAGAAGGAGGTCCGGGAAAAATCGTGGCTCCGGATGGAAGCCTCTGCGACTGCGCAGCTCCTGGCTGGGTCATCTACAAGCAGGGCGACGGCCGCACAGACATTCACGACTGGGGGTTTGAGTTCACAGCTGCAGGAATCATCATGCAGGCTGAGCTGCTTATAATAAGCCGAGATTCAAAGGCTATCGCTCATTACCTGCCCATGCTCGAGCGATGCGCCAACTTTATCGAGACCCGCCGCGACCCGAAGAACAATCTTTTTCTGGTCGGTCCGGCAGCCAACCTTCTTGCTCCGAGCTTTGCCGGCTGGAAGAGAGAGGATGGAAGCTATGACCGTGCCTATCTTTCCGGACTCTCGATCAATTATGTTGCCGCCCTAGACAGGCTCATCGAACTGGAAAAGCTCGCCGGTTTCAAGGATAAGGTCAGGCTCTACACTCGAAGGCGGAATTTTGCCCGCAAAGGGCTTCGCCTTCTTCTCACCAAAGAAGGTTACTTCATCAAATCTCTAGACGCGGACGGAACAAAGCACGGAGTATTCGGCGCGAGTCAATACGGATATTTTGAGGCTTCGCCCAACCATGATGCCATCGCCTTTCGCGTCGTCGATGATGGGCAGGCAAAAAAGATTTATGAAAAAATAGCATCCATTCCTGGCTTAAGGCCTTATGACTTTATTATTCCCAATTATCCCTCGCTCGATGATATGTACGAGAAGCCCGAGGGGCTCTGGGCTTTTGGCACCTGGGTCAACGGCGGACACTGGTCGACCTGCGAAGCGCGGATGATGCTCGGCTACTACCGTCTGGGAAAATTTGAGGACGCACGAAGGTCTATGAAACGCCTTCTCACCTTTGCCCAGAAATTCCGCATGGATAATCCTTTGACAAAATTCGGGAGCGACGTCTACCAACCCAAAGAAGCGATCAATCTCTGCTATGACTCTTTCGGGCCTGCAGCCGGGCTCATACGCGGATTGTTCGAGTATCTTTACAGCGCTGAAGGCATGACCATTCTGCCTCATATTCCACCGACGATAACCGAACTCCAGCAGCTCGACCCGGTCCGTTTCGGGAAGAAAAAGCTTTATCTTTCGACTTCAGGCAGCGGGCAAATCGCCTCAGTCATGATTAACGGCCAGAGATGGAAGCTGTTTAATAAAAATTCGCTCTTCCTTCCCTATGATGAAACACCGGATACAGCAAGAATCGAGATTTTCTTTGGAAACGAAAAATTTGGCAAACTGTTATCTCAAAAGACACTGAATCTGACGGCAGTGGAGATAAGCGCTCTGGCAAGAGATACTCCAGTGGCTAAAGACATTCCTGCTGAGCTGAAAGCTCTGGACGAGAGGGCAAAGAAACTAAAAGCTCTGCACGAAGATTTGATCGCTGAAGGGTTTGAAGAAAGCTATGAAGCTTCCCATCTCCGGCTCGCCCTCACGGCAATTCATACAATTCACGCACGGAGAAATCTTCAGGCCCAGGGAAAACTCATCTCTTTACCAGAGCCATCGATGAGTGCAGCAAATAGGTCTTACCTTGAGACCGCAATCAAACTCTGCGACGGACTGGAGCGCACCTTGAGGTCGTACGAAAATTCAACTGACTCTTATAAAAAAAGAGTCTATCAAATATTCTTAGCACTAACTGCTCGCCGCGATTGAGCAGCTTCAAAGGCCCTGCCCGTAGCTCTCTCACAATCCTGCTATTTGATTTTCTTGCCGCGCATATCGCCGCCGGCGACGTTGACTACGATTTCGCTCACTTCGCCCTTTTCATTCCGAATAAACATCAAGCTGGCATCAAATCCTTTCACCTTAAAATTATTCTCTGACTCAGGGACAATCTCCGTAGTTCCCAATCCGCCAAGCTGGATGAAAAGCCGGCGGTCCTTCCTGGTGATGGAAACGCGGCCGGCCTGGGGGAGTTCATACTCGCCGGCAAAGGAATCAAGAAGCTCCGTGCTCAATTCCACGCCCTTCTTGGCCTGAGATACTTTTTCTAGGTGAGCTTCAAGATTTTTCTTATCAACCTTGTGGCTCTCGACCAGCCAAGTGAGCCATTCCTTTTCCAGGTCCTGGATCAACTTCCCGTATGCCTTCTGCCAGGTATCCTGGCTGGCTTTCTCTTCGAAATTTCTCCTCTCGAGACGAAAGGCCTCCTTGAAGGCCTGGAGCCCATAG
>CAZJXZ010000319.1:0-3071 GCA_964549955.1 uncultured Eubacteriales bacterium | reverse complement strand
TCTCTGGTACCTGCCCGGCCTTGCGGCCAAAGTTATCGACCCGGGCATTAAAGCTACAGACACTGTGATACCATCCATGCTCTCGCGATTTGTCCCAACAGGGATATTCGGAATTATCGTCTGCGGCTTGCTTTCAGCGCAGATGTCGACCATAAGCTCAAACATCAATTCCACAGCCACACTCTTCACTAGCGACATTTATCAGAGAGTCTTGAGAAGGAAAGCTTCTCCTAAACAAATCATTATCACTGCCAGGGTCATGACTCTGTGCGTCGGCTTTTTCATGGTTGCTTTTTCTTTCTTCGCCAAAAAACTTGGCGCCGTAAACGCCTACCTGACCTTGATCGGGATAACAGACATGCCGCTTTTTATCGTGGGCATCGTCTATGGAATATTCTGGAAAAGGTCAAACTGGGTCGGCGCCATTGCCGGCTATCTTTTAGGTGCGGCGATGGGAGCGCTATCGGTTTTCGTTATCTTTGTCCGTTCCGTCAATGCCAGCACCTATGCCACTTTTATCAGCGCCATCACCGCCCTCGTCACGACGCCAATCTTCAGCCTGCTCTTGAAGAAGGAAGCGCAGAAGGAGCGGGCAGAGAGCGTGAGCGCTGCCCTCAAGCCAAGCACTGAAGAAATAGAAAAAGGCCAGGCTTTCTATCTCATTCCCAGGTCTTCAAGAGGAAGATTCATGCTCGGCATACTTGGCTTTGGACTCCTCTCTTTCCTGGTGAGCATCATCCTGGGTGGAGTAGGCTTGGGAAAGATTGCAGCTCTGCTCTCCATTGGCTCGATGGTCGTTTATTTTGCCAGCGGCTTTTTAAGGCTATCTTTTGATTAGGAGAGATGATGCGATTTGATTGGCTGACATGGCTCATCTGGGCTATCGGCCTGGCTATTTTTATTTTATGGATTATCTATCCGGTGAAAGAGTTCATCAGCCTGATGAGAGAAAGAATCAAGAAATGAGTCTAATACAAACGCATTAAATAAAATGTCATTGCGCAACGAATAAGATTCCTCGCTTCGCTCGGAACAGGCTGCGCAACCCGACCGTGTCATTGCGAGGAACGCAGTGACGAAGCAATCTCGCAAGAAAATGAGATTGCTTCGTTTCACTCGCAATGACAAAATGGTTGCCATGCCCTTCGGGCTCGCAATAACAATGTAAAAGCATTTAATGCGTTTTTATTACCTTAAATACAAGCTTACGATTTCGAATTTGTTAACATCGACAAGCCCTTTATCCGTGATTTTCAATTCGGGGATGACTGGAAGGGCCAGGAAGCTCAAAATCATGAACAGGTTTTCAAGCCCTGACCCTGTCTCTTTGACCGCATTTTTCAAGTCTTCATGCCTTTTGACAACGCTCTCTATGGATTCTGTCGACATCAAGCCGGCGATCTTTAAGGGAAGATAGGCAATTCGTTCGGCGACAACGGCCATTCCTCCTCCTTGCTCAGCCAGATAATTCACAGATGCAGCCATCTCTTCATCACCGACTCCGGCGACAATCAGGTTATGGCTGTCATGGGCCACTGTCGAAGCTACCGCACCCTTCTTCAGGCCCAGGCCTCTAACAAATCCCAGTGCATAGGCACCTGTCGCCTTATGCCTCTCGATGACAGCTATCTTGGCGATATCCCTTTCAGGATCAGCTCTTAATTCGCTGTTTTGAGCAATAAAGAGCAGGATGCTCTGTTTGGTGACGATGCTTCCTTTGATTATTTCTATAACTCTGACATCCAGGCGGGACTTATCTTTTGGAACTCTTATCTTAAAATCATCGGCAGAAAATTTTCGGCCGATGTTTACATTTCCTAAGAGCTCTGAATAATCGTAGTCCTGATGCTTGCCTACATATTTCTTTTTTTCGACAACCAATGCCCCCTTATGAATGACCTTATCGACTTCCAGGCCTTGCAGAGAATCCAGAACAACGATGTTTGCTCTTTTGCCGGGAGCTATCTCACCCATTTCCGGATAATTATTTAATTTTAAAGCTCTCATAAAATAATTCGCGGGATTTATCGTGGCTAAGGAGATGGCGGTGACAGTTGCTTCTTCAAGATTTAATTTCGAATTATCAAGGATGATATCCCTCGCCCTTTTAATAATCCTGTCGACATGGCCTTTTTCATAAAGGTCAACTGAGTCCAAATCATCAGAGCAGAGCATGAATTTTTCAAGGCTAATCTTGGCCTTAACCAGCCCAGGCAGAATCCTTTCCAAATCTTTCGAAGCACTGCCGTATCTCAAGCAGATGTGCATGCCCATATTATGCTTCTCAATAGCCTCATCCAGTCGAGTTGACTCATGGTCTGAAGAGATTCTCACCACGATATCGTTTCTGCCGTTTGTGATGTACTTTATCAGGTCTTCACCGCTGACACCCGGGCAGTGGCCGTCAACAATCTTCCCAAAATCAAAAACAAGGTCGACCTTCTCCCTTGCTTCTCCGAAGCCGTGGATTATTCCGGGAAAATTCATCATCTCTGCCAGGCCATAGACTCTTCTGTCAGGAATCAGTTCCTTGATATCCTCGACTGTGATCGAAGCGCCTGCGCTCTCCAGATTTGTGGCAGGAACACAGGAAGGAATCCCGATGAACATATCCAGAGGAACAAGCTCTGATTGTCTCAGGAACAGCACTATTCCTTTTCTGCCTGAAACATTGGCGATTTCATGAGGGTCAACAAAGATAGCCGTAGTTCCATGTGTGACCGCTTCTTTCGAAAACTCGATGGGGTTGAGCATGCTGCTTTCGATGTGGAGATGGCTGTCGACGAATCCAGGCGAGACGTATTTTCCGGACAGGTCGAATGTCTTTCTTGCCCTTTTGTTGGTGTTGGGCTCTATACTCTGAATGATTCCATCTTTGATTAAAATATCGCCTTTATAAATCCGTCTGGAGCGGACATCGATGATATTCCCTCCCTTTAAAATCAAATCATACATGGCTCGTCTCTTCCTCTAATTTTTTATTGGAAGCATCACTAAATTCTTGATGTAAATAGGATCAGGCTAGGTGTTGAGAAGACCGTATGGAAGGCTGAGCGGGCATGGTTCCTCGA
>CAZJXZ010000318.1:0-3075 GCA_964549955.1 uncultured Eubacteriales bacterium | reverse complement strand
GGCTTTCGGGGTTTGACATTGGAAAAATTTATTTTAAATCTATTTTTATCGAAATCCCTTCTTGATAATGTTATTAAGGAAAATCTGAAAGAGAATTAAAAGAAATTGACAAATTTTGTCATTTTATTTAATTTTTAAATATATTTTCGCTAAGGAGGATGAATAAAACTTTTAACCTTCATTTATTAGACTCAAAAAGATGAAAAGCTTTATCAATCTATTTATTGCAGCTCATTTGATTTTCTTTTCCTTCCACCCAGCCCTTTTTTCCATTCAGAGCAGCCCCTCTTCCGCCCCTGACTCAGCTCTGAAAGAGAAGCAATCTGAATATTTCGACCAAGCTGAAAAGTTAAAGCTTCAGGGTGATTATGAAAAATCAATCGAGCTCTTTAATAAAGCATTATCCCTTGCTCGAAAAAACAATGATAAAGAGATTGAAGTTGAAGCTCTGATCAAAATTGGAATTCTGTGCTGGAACTTAGGGGATCTTGAAGAGTCTTTTAATAACCACAGAAAGGCGTTCTCTCTTGCAGAGAAAGCAAAATTCGCCAAGAAAAAGGAAGAAATCAATAATTTCCTGCAGATCCGTGTGCTGTATAAAACAGGTAAGGACTCCCGAGAAAAAGGCGAATACCAAAAATCAATAGAGAATTTCGAAAAAGCTATAAGCTTGGCAAAGAAAATAAAGAGTGAAGACTATGAGCTAAAGTGTCTTCGTCAACTCGGCGTGACTTATTCGGAATTGAATGACTTCAATAAACTCTTTTCCTTGAATCTAGAAGCTTTGGAAATTGCCCGCAGACTCAAGCATAAGAAAGAAGAGGGGAGATGCTTGTACAACATCGGCCTTTATTACGGCACAATAGACAATTATTCTCAGGCCCTGACCAATTACGAAAAGGCTCGGGAAATCGCCAAAATTTTGAAAGACCCTGATGATGAATCAGACTGCTTAACCAATATTAGTGATATTTACATCCAAACAGGAGACTATGAAAAAGCCTTGGAGTATTTGGAAGAAGTGCTGGAGATTGATAAGCAGTTAGGAAAGGATGACTATACTGCCAAGGACCTGAATAACATCGGGGTCACATATCAAAAAAAGGCCATCCATTCAGATAATAAAGCTGACCTTGATAACGCTCTGGAATACTTCAAAAGAAGCCTCGAAATTGCAAGAAAAATCAAAAGCTTAGAGACAGAGATAGAGATTTTAAACAACATGGGCATGGTTTATACGGATAAAGGAGACTATGACCAGGCGTTAACCAGCCTCAGCCTCAGCCTCGAAAAGGCTGAAGAAGCGCAAGATGACGAAGAAATCGCTAATATTTGTGTAAATATCGGAGCTGTTTACATAAAGAAGGAGGATTATGATCAATCCATAAAATTTCTTCAGAAAGCCCTCGATAAAGCCTCTGAAGTGAATGTGGAGAAGATTCTCTGGGAAGCCTACTTTGAGATAGCGAATGTCTACAAGAAACAAAACAATTATCCAGCGTCGTTAGAGAATTATAGAAAGTCCATTTCCTGTATAGAAAACATCCGCTCTAACATTCGATGGGAAGAGCTTAAAGCAAGTTACTTGGCCACGGACAAAAGGATTGAAGCCTATCAAAACCTCGTGGACTTGCTTTACAGACTCGACCAGTCAGAGCCCGAGAAACTTCACTCCATCGAAGCCTTCAACTACCTTGAGCGGTGCAAAGCTCGGGCTTTTCTCGACAGATTGGAAGTCTCCCGATTTAATATCTCCCAGGGAGTAGATATCGGGCTTCTCAATCAAGAAAACGAATTAATGAAGAAGATATCGGGCCTGAACATAGAGCTTTTAAAAGCAGGGCTTGGCCCGGAAAGAAGAAAGAGCATTGAGGATGAGCTAAAAGTCTATGAAGAACAGCTCGAGGCTTTAAAGAGAGAGATTAGAATCTCCAGTCCAGCTTATTTAAACCTCAATCCTGAAATAGTCTCTCTCGAACAAACTCAAAGGCAGATGCTCGACCATAAGACAGCTTTCTTTGAATACTGCTTGGGAAAAGAGAATTCCTATGCTTTTGTCATCACCAAGAAGAAACTGAAAATATTTCCTCTGCCCCCAGCAGAAAAAATTAAAATCCAGGTGAAGGAATACTTGACTTCCGTCACCGACAAAGATAGTCAAGACTTTCACCTCGGCTATGATTTGTTCTGCACTTTAATCCTTCCAGGTTTAGAAAAAAATATCAAAAAAATAATCTTCATTCCTGATGATATCCTCCATTATCTGCCCTTTGAAGCGCTTCTCACGGAGAAAAACAAAAGGAGATGGCTGATCGAGGATTATAAAATAGCCTACGCACCCAGCATTTCCTCTTTCCGGGAAATAATCGAAAGAGAAAAGCCAGGCATTTTAAACCCTCAAAAAGACATCCTTATTTTTGGCGATCCTTTTTTTGGCCCTAAAGAAGAGGAAGCTCAGACCGGAGCCAAGGGCCCTGTTTCCAGCGAGTCTTTCAATTTTCGCAGGCTAAAGTACAGCGGCAGGGAAATTGAAAGAATTGCAGCTTTTTTTAAGAAAAAAAGAATTGATATTTTTAAGAGAAAAGAAGCTACCGAGGAACAGCTGAAAAGGCTCAACCTCAATGACTACAAGATTCTGCACTTCGCCACCCATAGTCTGATTGACAACAAAAAACCTGATAACTCTTCCATCGTCTTTGCCTTGGGGAATGCTGTTACCGAGGATGGACGTCTTCGGATGAGCGAAATACTTAATTTAAAATTAAACGCCGATTTAGTCACCCTTTCTTCCTGCGAAACAGGCCTCGGCCAGTATATTAGAGGCGAGGGAATAGAAGGATTAAGCCGGGCCTTTTTCTATGCCGGAGCGTCCTCTGCTATTATTAGCCTCTGGGCTGTGCATGATCAGGCGAGCTCTCAGTTTATGGAAAGATATTACCATTACCTTCGCTCTTCGAGGTCAATCATGGATTCCTTGCAGAAAACAAAGCTTGAGCTGATCGGCTCTGGCACCCTTGCTCATCCCTATTACTGGGCAGGGTTTGTCGCCATAGGAGATGCTGAAAAAATTATCAG
>CAZJXZ010000317.1:0-3076 GCA_964549955.1 uncultured Eubacteriales bacterium | reverse complement strand
CCAAAAAGAGCATAGGTCACTCCGGCGATGGCCGGGCCGAAGGCAGTTGCCGAGTTGAACATGGTTGAATTCAGGGCGATGGCATTGGTCAGGTCTTCACGCTCGACCATCTCCAGGACAAAAGCCTGCCGCGCTGGCGCGTCAAAGGCATTGGCCAGACCCAAGCCAAAAGCCAAGAGAACAATATGCCAGGGCTGGACAAGATGGAAGAAAGTGAGGCCTGCCAGGATAAAAGCCAGAATCATCATCGACGTCTGAGTGATGAGTAGCAGGCTCCGCCGCGGCACTCTATCGGCGACGACACCTGCGTAGAGCATGAATAGCCAGGTGGGAATTCCAGAGGCGAAAGCGACATAACCCAGATAGACAGGGGAATGAGTCAACTGGAAAACCAGGAATCCTTGAGCCGTGGTCTGCATCCATGTCCCGAACAAAGAGACCATCTGTCCGAAGAACCAGAGCCGATAGTTGCGGCTGCGGAGCGCGGCAAAGGTCTGCGACCACTTAAACCTCTGCCTGAAGTCCAGGATTTCCTGTCTTATGGTCATCAGCCTGCGATTTCCTTTAATCTTATTGATTTTTCCCTTTTCCGTAGATGCAATTCTAGAAATTCGACTGAGTTTCGAAAAGGAATCTCTTTGGCGATAGGCTCTTATCTTGAGAAAAATCTAAAATTTAGCAAATATAAGTGCAGAATTATACGTTAATCAATCATTCTTGGCAATAATCAAGAGCGCTACCCTTACAAAAGCCAAGCTTGGATATTAATAAATTATCTGCTTTTTAATTGACAGTTAATTTTCTCAAGATGTATATTTTTTCGGTATATCAGGATAGGTGATTTGATAAAAAGTGTTCTTTTGAGCTTAAAAAGAAATGAGGAGGAAAGATGAAAGTAAAAATTAAAATTCTTGGACTGGCGCTTGTCGCTTTATCTCTATTTTTTTTGGCTGCTGTTTATGCTGCGGGACAGGCAGAGAAGGAAGAATCACCCAGGCGCGTCGCCATTCGAGCCGGCCGCTTGGTTGACGGCAGAAGCGCATCAGCCATCAGCAACGCCGTAATCCTTATCGAAGGCGAGCGGATCGCAGCCGTGGGCCAGGCTCTGGCCATTCCTGCCGGTGCAGAAGTCATCGACCTCGGCAAAGCCACAGTCCTTCCAGGGCTAATCGACTGCCACACTCACATCACCTTTCAGCCGGAAAATTACTATGAAGACCTTTTCCGCAAGAGCCCAATTGATGCCGCGGTGGTAGTGCACATCTATGCCAGACGAACTCTTGAGGCCGGATTCACCACTGTGCGCGATGCTGGCTCAGAGGAGTTTATCGATGTCGCTCTGCGCAAGGCCATCAATGAAGGGAAAGTCGTCGGCCCGCGGATGCAGGCGGCAACGCTGGCCGTGGGTGCAAGCGGAGGGCATAACGACCTCGTCGGATTTTCACCTTACCTCAAATTCAGTCATTTCTCAGGAATTGCTGACGGAGTTGACGAGATTCGGAAACTCGTTCGTTTCGAAGTCAAGAATGGAGCCGACCTGGTCAAGTTGATTGCCACCGCCGGCGTTTTGTCTGAAGAAGAGTCTGTCGGCGCGCCGCAATATACTTTGGAGGAGATGAAGGCCGCTGTTGAGGAAGCTGCAATGTGGGGAAAGAAAGTTGCCGCCCATGCTCACGGCGCCGAGGGAATTAAGCTCGCTGTTCGCGCCGGCGTTACCTCGATCGAGCATGGCAGCCTGCTTGATGATGAAGGTATCGAGTTGATGAGGGAGCGCGGAACTTATTTGGTGGCCGATATTTATAACCACGATTTCATCATCACCGAATACACACGCCTCGGTTATCCCGACAAACTGATTGAGAAGGAAAAGAAGGTCGGCGATTTGCAGCGTGAAAATTTTCGGCGAGCCGCCAAAGCCGGCGTCAAAATAGCCTTTGGCACTGACTCTGGAGTCTATCCTCATGGCTGGAATGCTAAGCAGTTTGCCTACATGGTTCGCTATGGATTGACTCCGATGCAGGCCATTCAGGCAGCGACAGCGAACGCCGCAGACTTGCTTGGCTGGGCTGAAAGCGTCGGTGCTGTTTCGCCCGGGCTCTACGCCGACCTCATCGCTGTCTCCGGCGACCCGCTCAAGGATATCAGCGAGCTGGAAAGAGTGAAGTTCGTGATGAAAGGCGGCAGAGTCTATAAGAAGGAATAGCTTTTCCATCCCTTTTATTGTTTCAGGCTTTTGGACAATCGGCAAAGATTCTTTTGTCCTTGTTGGGGAAGCATTTTTTTCCTGTCCTTCTTTACCTTGATAAATGATATAATCCCTCTTCAAGAATATTCAGGAGAATTTGTATTAGAAAAAAGGAATGATGTATCAACACTGCCCTCATTGCGGCGCCGGATTAAAGTTTAAAAGAATAGAGAGAAAGGAAAGAATTGTCTGCCCTTTCTGCCGCTGGGTTTATTACGAGAATCCTCTGCCCTCTGTAGCTGCTTTTGCCAGAAACAGAAAAGGAGAGATTCTTCTGGTCAAAAGGGGAGTTGAGCCCGGCAAAGGAAAGTGGGCCTTGCCTTCTGGATTCATCGAAGTCGACGAGACTCCTGAGGTTGCCTGCCTCAGGGAGCTTGAGGAGGAGACCGGGCTTAGAGGAGAAATCAAGAGGCTCGTCGGAGTCTATTCTCAAAAATCCCAGCTCTACAAGAATGTTTTGATCGTCGCTTACGAGGTTAAAGGCAGGGGGAATCTTTCCCCCGGCTCTGATTCGCTTCGAACAGAGTATTTTCGAGCGGACAGGCTGCCTGATATCGCCTTCCCCAGCCACGCCAAGATTATCGAGGATGGAATAAAGGCGAGATGAAAGCTTCGCTTGATTGCTATCCCTGCTTTTTCCTGCAGGCTCTCAAGTGCTCGAAGATTGTCACTTCTGATGAGAAGAAGATACTGGAGATACTGAATGAGGTGAGCCTCGCCCTTCCTCAACTCCGGTTTGATGTCACGCCTTCGGAGATAGGCAGGGATGTTTACCACATCATCTCGGCCAAAACAGGCGTCAAAGACCCTTACCGGAAGCTAAAGGATGAA
>CAZJXZ010000316.1:0-3080 GCA_964549955.1 uncultured Eubacteriales bacterium | reverse complement strand
GAGGATACATTCCGGAGAATAACACGCATCGTCAGAATCAACGATAAGCCTGGAACCCGGATTGCCATCTATAAACAATCGGGCAAAAACACGGTTGCGGTGGCCGAGGGGGTGTTGAAAGAAATAGAGAGCATCCAACAGGACATCCCTCAAATCCAGCTCATACCGGTTTCAAACAGCTCCCAATACATTAAAAATGCCATCAACAATGTGGGTTCCTCAGCTATTTATGGAGGAATATTGGCTGTCGTCGTTCTTCTGATTTTTCTGACCAATCTGCGGAGCACACTCGTCATTGCCACCTCCATTCCGATTTCGATCATCGCCACCTTCGGCCTGATTTATTTTGGCGGATTCACGCTCAATGTCATGACTTTAGGAGGGTTGGCTCTTGGTGTCGGGATGCTCGTCGATAGTTCCATCGTCGTCCTGGAAAACATCTACCGAATGCAGGAATCGGGCGATTCTCCGATGAAAGCTGCGCTATTGGGCACTCGAGAAGTGGCGGCGCCCATCATCGCCGGGGCGCTGACGACGTGCGTCGTCTTTATCCCGTTAGTATTCATGAGGGGCATGTCGGGCATCATGTTCAAGCAGCTGGCTTACGTAGTCAGCTTTGCTAATTTATGCGGGCTGTTTGTCGCTCTGACTTTGGTTCCTATGCTCTCCAGCCGCCTGCTCAGGCACACACAGCTGGCCAATCCCAATCCAAAGAACTTGAAAGAAAGGGTCGTTAGAATTGCCCGTCAGTTTTTCAGGGGGTTAGAAAACGGCTATAAAAGGCTGCTTCATTATTCTCTCGATCACACTGCTTTGGTTTTGGGAATAACCGCTTTACTTCTCGCCGGAAGCCTGGCTCTCATCAAGCTTGTGGGAAGCGAATTCATGCCTGCCACAGATGAAGGAGAGGTGCGGGTCTCGGTTGAGATGGAAGTTGGAACAAGACTGAATATCATGAATGAAAAGTCGCGGATGATTACAGAAATGATCCGCAGGGAAGTCCCGGAGGTCCAGACCATTGAAGAGGGTTTCGGAGGGGGAGGCTGGCGGGGCGGCGCCAACACCGGCAATATCACCATCAAGCTCAAGCCCAAGTCCGAGCGCTCAAGGTCAAGCGAGGCCGTTGCCACCGACCTCAGACGGAAACTTTCAAACATTCCAGGAGTCATCATCCGCACCAGGGCCAGCGGCGGTCAAATGATGTTCGGCGTAAGAGGAGGCGGAGGACAGGAGAGGGTTCAGGTCGAAATACGGGGCTACGACCTGGAAATAGGTGAAGCATTGGCCCAACAGGTCAAAAGAATAGTCGAAAATGTCGAAGGAGTTACAGACGTGAGACTCAGCCGGGAGATAGGAAATCCCGAGGAACTCTTTGTCATCGACCGGCAGAAAGCTGCGGACATGAAGCTTTCGGTTACCCAGATCGGCAGGACCATCCAGACCGTTCTAACAGGAACCCAGGCCAGCCTGTACCGGGAAGCAGGGCATGAATTCAGAATCCTGGTCAAGGTCAAAGATTCGGAGCGCATGGATATTGATGATATTCTCGACCTGACTCTGACCAATGCCGATGGAGAGCCGATCAGCCTGCGGAATGTCGTCAATGTCAGCCCAAGAAGGGGGCCGATGCGAATCGAGAGAAGAGACCGGGAACGAGTTGTTTCCATTTCGGGCGAAATCTCCGGAAGAGACCTTGGGTCTATCTTGAAGGACATTCGTCAAGGCCTTCGCTCTGTTCCCATTCCCAGGAACTTCAGCATCGCCTTTACCGGAGACTATGAGGAGCGGCAGAAGGCATTCCGGGAACTTCTGCTGAGCATAATTCTGGCCATAATGCTGGTCTACATGATCATGGCCATGCTTTACGAGTCAATCCGTGACCCGTTCATAGTCATGTTTTCAGTTCCCCTGGCTGCTATCGGAGTTATCCTGATGCTCTTTCTGACCAAAACAACCTTCAACGTCCAGTCTTATATCGGGTGCATCATGCTGGGCGGCATCGTCGTCAATAACGCCATTATTCTCGTGGACTATACAAATCTTCTTCGGCGCCGGGATAATATGGAACTCCGTAAGGCGATCGAAGAAGCTGGCCGGCGCCGCCTCCGTCCCATCTTGATGACGGCATTCACAGCTGTCATGGCCACGATTCCCCTCGCCCTGGGAATCGGCGAAGGAGGTGAAGCCCAGGCGCCTTTGGCCCGAGCCGTCATCGGAGGGCTGACGAGTTCGACCTTGATCACCCTGGTTGTCGTTCCTGTTGTCTATTCTCTTTTCGAAGGCCGCCGGGCAAAGAGAAAACAAGAAGCCTAAAAATCATCCGCGCGGCTTTCTTTATCATCGACTGAAATTTGCGGAAAAGTCTCTGCAGCCGGAACATATTTTCTCCAAGGATTCTTTTCGCAAATTAAAACCATTATCATCGCTGGGGCAAAAGCGGTGTGTCTTCGAGACACCCAGCCTGATCCATAAAGGCCTTTTCACCACTGAAGAAAGATGCTTTCACTTTTAAATTTTTCTTTTATTTTTTATCGGATTCTGTTAGCCTGGATTATTCATGAATTTAAGATAAATGATTTTAGATGCTCTGGAAATCGAGGACGCGACCGGATTTCAAAAAATCGGGTCATGTCCCTCGATCTTCCCAATTTTTCGTGATTCATGAATAATCCAGATTAGAATTTTTTGATTCATGGCTATGATTACTATCATTCTTAAAAGACTTTTCAAAACACAATCGATACTTCTCTGCCTGATTTCTCTGAATGTCCTATCTGCTCTCTGTCAGGAAAAGTTCCCGCCGCTAACTCCCCTAAGGACTGAGACTCCTCCGCTGATCGACGGAATCCTTGATGACCCTGTCTGGCAGAAGGCTCCGCATGAGACTGGCTTCAAGACATACCGTCCTGACTATGGGATTGAGATGAAGGAAAAAACGGTCGTTTATTATGCCTATGACCGGGAGAACCTCTATTTCGCCTTCCGCTGTTTTGATAGCCAGCCTGATAAGATCAAAGCCTCGATGACCGGCCGCGATACCATCCTTCCTGACGACTGGATCTGCCTCAACCTCGATTCTT
>CAZJXZ010000315.1:0-3084 GCA_964549955.1 uncultured Eubacteriales bacterium | reverse complement strand
GGTAGAAGTCTGAGCTGACATGGGCGATAAAACACGTTTTGAGCTCCTGAACAATCTTGACCTGAGGAGAATAAAGAGTTTCATAATCTGCATCTTTCTTCTTATAAATTTTTATCAATCCAAATTTGGCAGTCGATTCATATGTCCGGCGTCTTGCCATGGAGAGCCGGGCGGCAGGTGTTCCAAAGCGGTATGCCTCTTTGGATGCATGATTTCGGTCTAAGCCCAGTCCCAGAAGCGAAGGAAGGGAGCGAAGCGAAAGCTGGAAGGGGAAAGAAGCAGCTTTCACTCCAAAGTTGGCTGAGAGTGGGAAGAAGCTGTGAATAAAGAGCAAGAAGACGAGAATCGAGATCGCCTTGATTAACTTTGAGCCTTTGAATGTCATCAGTACTCTCAGATTTTCTTTCTTCTGGTACTCTTGAATAAACATAGCATACTTAAAATAATAGGGTCAACTTTAGAGGATAAAGAAGAATTATGGTAAAATTCTAAGCGATTCCCGAATGACATTCTTGATAATTCTCTCCGCGATCATTGCTCCTGTTGTTTTCTGGATTTGCTATTTTTATTATAAGGACCGGTTTCAGCCCGAACCCATTCGCAATCTGGGCATAACCTATCTTCTCGGCTTTATCGCAGCTTTTGCCTGTTTTCATTTTTACAGGCTTCTTCCCTTGATAGGCTTGCCTGAAGACCCCAGCGCTTTAATGGAGATTCGGGGAATTCGATTTCTTGCTTACAGCCTTGGCGTAACAGGAGTCGTAGAAGAATTTTTTAAATTCCTTCCCTTCCTCTTCATTATTCTTAAGTTTAAAGAGTTTGATGAGAAAATAGACGGCATCATCTACGCCTCGACAATTGCCCTCGGGTTTGCCAGTTTTGAAAACATCGGCTATCTGAAATATTTGGAAGGATTCCAGCTTTTCGGCCGGGCCTTTGCCTCCCCTCTAACTCATACCATCTTCTCTTCAATCTGGGGATACACGGTTGGGGCAGCGCAAATTTACAAAAAATCTATATTCAAAGCTTCCCTGGTTGGTTTGATAGCAGCCTCTTTTGTCCACGGAATATTCAATTTCTTTACGACTTCATCTGTCCTGAGGTCCGGAGCGGCTTCAATCATCCTTGTCTTCTGGCTCTGGCGCATCAGAATTATGGAGAAATCCAAATAAAGGAAGATTCTTGCTGAGGCTTCAGTAGCCCTGAGCCAGCCCTTTTCCGCGCGGGTCAGAGGCTCCTCTGAAGCGGCTCAGCCTGCCTTTGGCATCATATTCAATAGCCAAGCCGTGGGCGTTGCCGAGGCCATCCACAATTTTGATTTTATGCCCCATGTTCTTAAGCTCTTCTCTCACCGAAGCTTTAATTCCGCCCTCGGCAAGAATGACATCCGGCTCGGCAAAGCTGATACGAGGCACAGCAATCGCCTGCTGGATGTTCATCCCAAAATCAATCATGTTCATCACCATTTGAGGAACAGTCTGGCCTATGGTGTGGCCTCCCGGCGTTCCGATAGCTACCCAAGGCCTTCCGTTTCTGAAGACAATGGTAGGGCAATCGCCAGAAAGCTTTCTATGGCCGGCATGGGCGTCCATTGGATTTCCCTTTGGCTCAAAGGTGCAAAAAGCAAGGGAGTTATTCAGCCAGATGCCTGTTCCTTCAACCATGATCCGGCAGCCGAAGGAACCGCCGAGTGTCTGGGTGGCGCTGACGATATTTCCCCGGCTGTCAGCGACAACAAAGTGAGTGGTGCTCTTTCCCTCTTTCACCACAACACTGGGCGGGATAAAGGGCCTGGCTTTCTTCGGGTCGATTTGCTGGACGATATCTTCCCAGTATTTTTCGGAAAGAAGCGTCTTCAGCGGCGGCGGGTTGAATTCCGGGTCTCCGGCATAGGCCAGGCGGCACCAGAAAGCGTGCTTGGTCACTTCGGCAAAGAGATGGAGATAGCCTGCTGTGTTATGCCCGAGTGAAGCATTATCGAAGCGGCTCATCAAGCCCAGCCTGATGAGCGAGGGAAAGGCCGTTGAAGGCGGCGAAGCAGTTGTCACTGTGTAGCCGCGGTAATTGATACTGATCGGCTCCCACCACTCGGCCTTGTTGGCAATCAGGTCGTCGATGGAAAGGAAGCCGCCTCTTTCCCGCATTGTCTTGTCTATAGCCTTTCCGATCTCTCCGCCATAAAGGACCTGAGGGCCCTGTTCTGCGATGAGCCGAAGCGAGCGGCTAAGGTCTTTCTGGATGAGCCTTTCTCTGTTTTTGAGAGGCTGGCCGTTTTTTCCATACACGCTTTTGGCGTATTCATTGAACTCAGAGAAGGAAAACTCTATGGCCTCAGAAAAATGCTCATCGACCTCAAAGCCCTGTTCAGCGATTTTTATCGCCTCTTCAAAAAGTCTTTTCCATTCGAGCTTCCCGTATTCAGAAGACATCGCCCTCCAGGCGTTCACGTTTCCAGGGGTGGAGACAGCCTTGGCTCCCTGGCGATTTTCACGGTAATCGGGCGTCGGCGGGCGGAAAACATCGGAATCGACTCTCATCGGAATTTTCCCGCTTGAATCCAGAAAACGCGTCCTTGCTTTTTCAGCGTCATAGACCAGAATCGTCCCGTAGCCGCCGATTCCAGAGTTCATCGGCTCGACGACATTTAATGTCGCGGCAATAGCCACAGCTGCGTCAAAGGCATTGCCGCCGGCTTTGAGAATATTCAGCCCAGCTTCAGTGGCGAAGGGATGGGCGCTGCTGACCATGCCTTTGCTGCCAACAGCAGGAATTTCCCCTTGGGCGGACTGAGCCGCATTTTCTTTGCTACAGGCTGAAAAGGAAGCAAGTATTACGATTAAAGTTAAGAGCGGCTTTGATAAAGTGATATTAAGAGTTTTCATTCATACTCCTCCCGTCAATTCCTTTCAAGATATCCTCAGGCACATCTCTTTTCTGTGTGAACAAGGTATTGGAGATATTTTGCAAAGTCAAGAGAGATATTGTTTATGATGGCATCCTAAGTTCCGTGATAGCAAATGATTAACATAGGGGTGGCACGGCATGCTCCCCGCAACGCCCGCAGCTGCAGGGGAACGGCTTCGC
>CAZJXZ010000314.1:0-3098 GCA_964549955.1 uncultured Eubacteriales bacterium | reverse complement strand
TCAACGTCACTTCAGGCACCTGGCTGAGCCCCTGGTGGCTGAAGTATGCCAACACAATCTGGATGCAGGGGAGCGACTACGGCTACGCCAATGTGCCTTCGATCAGCCGCCGCGACAGAGCCATCACCTATCGCGACTTTGTCCTTTTCGACGACCTCTGCCAGCAGGAATTCTGGTTTCCGATTGCCAACTTGATGACCCACGGCGTCATCAAAGGGGAATTGGAGCTGCTGGGCGAGAGGGACGAGCCTCTGGATAAATTTACCGATGATGCCCTGCTCTATCTTGCCCGGGGCATTTCGATGTGGGAGCTTTACATCTCGCCGGATTTGCTCACCGACGGCGAATGGGATTCTCTAGCAGCAGCCATTCGCTGGGCGAAAGACAGGTTCCCGATACTCTGCCTGACAGAAATGGTTGGTGGAGACCCGGGAGAGCTGAAGCCATACGGTTATGTCCATTTTCAGGGGAAAAGAGGCATTGTCGCTGCCCGCAATCCATTCATAGAGGAGCAGGCTTTGAAGATCAAGCTTTCGCCTTCAGCAGGCCTCGACCCTGACGCCACATCCCTTGTTGTGGAGAAGGTCTATCCTACGCGGTTTGTCTTTCCCCAATTGCAGCAAGCAGGGTCGACGATCGAGCTCCCTTTGCAGGGATACGAAACTGCGGTCTATGAGATTTATCCTTTGGAGGAAGCAACAGAGCCGCTGGTGGCTGGCGTAACCTTTGACGATGTGTCAGAAGGAAAAGATGGCTACAAGATTAGAGTCTGCGAGAGGGAAAAAGGCGGGCGCCTCCTTAATCCGGAAAAAGTGAATGAAGTCTTAGTCGGCGGCAAAAAGGTCAAGCCAAAGGAAGCTTTGTTTCCGGCTGAAAAATTGAAAGAGACAGTGAGCGATGCCTCTGTTCAGGTCTCTTCAGCAAAAGAAGGCTCAGTAGTTGATATCCGCTTTAAGCTTCAGGAGCCTGCTCTGGAAGCGACGCTGGCCATCCTGCTCGAGCCTTCTGGAAAGTCAGTCGACGCTGAAGATCCGGCTGTTGAGCTGAGCGTTAACGGCAGCAAGGTCGAGCCAAAGGTCGAGAATCAGAAAGGACGTTGGGCCTGGTACAGGATTGATGTTTTGCCAGGAGAGCACACGGCGCAAATGCAGATTGTTCCTGGCAAGGATAGGATTGAATGGATGGGGTCTGCGTACGTCTGGCTTGTCTACCTGGAGAAGCCGAAGGCAGTAGACGCTTCTTTTGCTCTGTCCCAAAAAATCTCAAGCCGACGGCCGATGCCGCCCAAGCCCTGGCCTGTTGGAGTCGTTCGAAAGGATATCAAGCTCGGCAAGGTCGAAGTTCAGGCAAAGAAGTGAATAAGGAGTTAAAGATGAGAAAAGCTTTGATTTCAATCCTTCTCGGTTTTTTCATGATTTTTTTCTTCATAACTGTCCAAAGAAATTCTCTTCAAGCGGCTGAGGTTCCTGACGCTTCAAAGATAACTCGACTCTCACTCGAAGGCGAGTGGCAGTTCAGGCAGGGAGGCCAGGAGAAATGGTATAAAGCCACAGTCCCAGGCTGTGTTCACACTGACCTGATGAATAACGGATTAATCCCAGACCCTTATTACCGAGATAACGAGGTCAAGGTGCAATGGGTGGAGAGAGAAAACTGGGAGTACAGAAAAGAGTTTTTTATTCCTGAGACCATAATGGCACGAAATTATATCGAACTTGTCTGCAAGGGATTGGATACATACGCGAAAATCTTTATCAATGGCAATAAGGTTGCTGAGACGGATAACATGTTCCGCGGCTACAGGTTTGAGGTAAAGCCTTTCCTGCAGCAGGGGAGGAATGAGATAGTCGTTTTTATTGATTCTCCTGTAAATCGGGAAAAGGCTTTCGAAGAAAAGCTGCCTTACAAGATTCCCGGAAATTGCCCCTTCACCAGGAAAGCCCATTATCATTTTGGCTGGGACTGGGGACCGAGGCTGACCACAAGCGGAATCTGGCGCCCGATTTACATCGAAGCCTGGGATGCGGCCCGTGTCGAAGACCTGGAGATAGACCAGGAATTTTTGGATAAAAATACAGTCCGTCTGAATTTAAAGCTTAATATTTTATCCGGCCAAGACCAAGGAGCAGAGATAAAAGCCATGGCTTCAGGGGAGAAGAAGGAATTTGCTAAAAGCTGGATGGCTACTTTGAAGAAAGGGCTCAACACTCAGGCGAATTCTTTAAAGATCACAAATCCTGAGCTCTGGTGGCCGGCAGGAATGGGAGAGCAGAACCTCTATACGGTCAGGGTTCAGCTTCTGCAAAAAGGGAAAGAGCTTGACGCTGTCTCCAAGCGGATTGGCCTGCGCACACTTTGGCTGGAGCAGAAAGACGACGAGTGGGGAAAGAGCTTTCAATTCGTGGTCAACGGCATCCCGTTTTTTGCCAAAGGAGGAAACTGGATTCCATCCGATGTTTTCTTGAATCGAGTGACGCTGCAGAAATACCAGAAGCTTCTCAAAGATTGTGTCGAAGCAAAGATGAACATGCTCCGCGTCTGGGGAGGCGGAGTTTATGAGGCTCCTGAATTCTATGACCTCTGCGATGAGCTCGGGCTTACAATCTGGCAGGACTTCATGTTTGCCTGCAGCATGTATCCTGGCGATGAGGCTTATCTCGGAAACGTAAAGGCTGAAGCGGAGTATGTGATAAAAGAGTTGAGGCACCATCCCTGCCTTGCCCTCTGGTGCGGGAACAATGAATGCGAAGAGGGCTGGTTTTTCTGGGGATGGAAACAAAGCCTCCCTCCGAAACTCTGGGACGATTATGAAAAGATATTCCATCAAATCCTTCCTGAGGCGGTTAAAGCTTATGACCCGAAGCGGCCTTACTGGCCGAGTTCGCCCCATTCGGAGAAAATCGGAGACCCCCGCTCCGATAAATCCGGAGACATGCATTACTGGGGAATCTGGCATGGACAGGAGCCCTTCAAGGAATACCGGAAGAAATTCCACCGCTTCTTCAGCGAATTCGGGTTTCAGTCTTTTCCGTTGATCGAAACAGTAAAAACTTACACTCTTCCCGAAGACCGGAACATCACCTCTCCGGTCATGGAGC
>CAZJXZ010000313.1:0-3101 GCA_964549955.1 uncultured Eubacteriales bacterium | reverse complement strand
CAAAGTCTCATCCGATGAGCTTATCCAAATCGTAAATCAAATCCTGGCGGCTGTACTCGGCAAACTCAATCTGACCTGAATCCATGCGGATGGCATCTTCAGGGCAAGCCTCCACACAGAATCCACAGAAGCAGCAGCGGCTTAAATCGATGATGAACTTGGCCGGGTATTTCTGGACTTCAGGGTCAGGGTCTTCAGCCGCCTCGACATAGATGCACTCCGAAGGGCAGGCCGTGACACAGAGCATGCAGGCCACACAGCGCGGCTTTCCACCCTCCCTGGTCGTCAGCCGATGCAGGCTTCGGTGCCTGTAAGCCAGCTCTTTTTTCTGCTCAGGGTATTGAATGGTCACAGCGCCCTTCCTTCTTGTCCTTATCCCGAAGAGCTTCAGGATGTGAAAGACCATATTGACCAAAAAATGTCGGGCAGTGATCCAACTTCCGCGGATGATCTCCAGGAAATAGCCAAGCTCTTTGATCATTTTAAATGCTCATCACAATGCCTGTTCCGAGAATATTCACCAGGCTTAAAGGAATAAGTAATTTCCAGCCTAAATCCATCAGCTGGTCATAGCGGAAACGTGGATAAGTCCAGCGAATGAGAATCTGCAGCCAGCAGAAAAAGAAGACCTTGATATTGAAGGCCGCCACCTGAAAGAGGATGGCGAGCCAACGAGGAAGCAGCCATTGCCCTCCTCCGGGAAAATGGAAACCGTCTGAGCCAAGCCAGGGAACCTGCCAGCCTCCAAAGAAAAGCGTGGTGACAAGCGAGGAGACGACGATGATTTCCATGAAATCGGTCATCATGAACAGTCCCCATTTCAGGCCACTGTATTCGGTGAAAAATCCGATGATCTCAGACTCTCCTTCAGGAAGGTCAAACGGTACTCTCTTTGTCTCAGCCAGAGCGGCAAAGAAGAAAACTATAAATCCCAGAGGCTGGAGAAAGATTCCCCACTTAGGAAGGAAGCCGAAAAGAAGCTTTCCCTGTTCCTGGACGATGGCCGAGAGCCTCAAGGAAGGATAAACCATGATTAGACCAATGAGAGAAAATCCTAAAGCAACCTCATAAGAGATTAGCTGAGCAGCTCCTCTCAACCCTCCGATGAGCGTAAACCTGTTATTGGAAGCCCAGCCGCTGAGAATGATGCCGTAGATTCCCAGCGATAGCATGGCCAGGACAAAAAGAAGGCTGACATTCATCTCCAGAATCTGGAGGCCGATTGTCCGCCCGCCTATCCTTATAAAATCGCCGAACGGAATGGCTGAGATGGTGATAGCCACAAAGAAGAAAGAAACAAAAGGCGCAAGGGTGTGGAGGAATTTCCGCGAGAAAGTCGGCGTGAAATCTTCCTTGAAGATCATTTTTATGGCGTCAGCAAAAGGCTGGAAAAGGCCGATAATCCGGACGCCAAAAATTGAAGCTCGATTGGCTCCGATCCGGTCCTGGATGACAGCGCTCTCCTTTCTCTCCAGCCAGGTAAGATAAAGAGTCAGCGTGAGGAACCAGACCAGGGCAAAAACAATCTTGACGATAACGATCAGTGCTTCAATCACTTTTTTTCCTGAAAAAAGAGATTTCCTTTCCCATCTCGGCGAAAATTGTGTCCGGAGATGAGAACTGTCTGTAGTATCCGAAATTTATGCCCAGCTCTTTTGCCAAGTCAACAAGCATCCTCCACTCAGCCAGGCTTTCACCGGGCGGCTCAAGAACAGGCGAAAAACTCTGGACTTTGCCATCCGTATTTGTCAGGGAACCTCCTTTCTCGGCGATCAAGGCTGAAGGAAGGACGATTTCGAAAAGGGAATTCAAATCGCTGGAATAGGGTGTGAAGAGAACCTTTGTCTCTATCCTCTCCAAGGCATTCCTGACATCTGGCAGGCTGAAAACCTCAGAGAGGGAAGAGCCGAAAGCAAAGAGGAATTCGATGCCCTGGGCCAAGCCTTCCAGGCTTGGCAGGCTGAGGTCAAGAACTATCTCCTGAGCTCCTCTTCTGTTAGGGCTTCTCTCAGAAGTCAGCAAAAAAGTATCTCCTTCGCCCGGCTTTGGGTCTGCAAAATACATCTTTTCAATTTTAAGGTCTTCCTTGAAGATTTTTCGAAGGAGAAAGAGCTCTTCGTTCGAGAGCCAGGTATTCGCCATCACAGCCACAGCCGATGTCTTCTTCATGTGATAGAGTCTCTTTATCTTTTCAATGATGAACGTTAAGGCATTTGCCCAAGAGGGCTCTTTCGCCATTCGCTTATCATTGATGACAATCTTATCCAGCCTGCCCTGGTCGAGGTAGGAATAGCCGTAGCGGCCGAAGTCGCATATCCAGAATCCGTTGACCTCCTTGTTCTCCAGGGCTTTTACTCTGTAAACTCTTTTTATCCTCGGGATGCGGGGGAAGCCAGGATGATATTCGATTTTGATGTTGCAGCCCCGGCTGCAAAGAGGACAGATGGATTCTCCGCTGAAGAGGAACCAGTTTCTCGTCTTGAACCTGAAGTCTTCATCGGTTATCGCGCCCACCGGACAAATCTCTGCCAGGTTTCCTGAATAATTGTTCAAAACAGGCTGAGCTTCATAGATATCGATTTCCGAATGCAGGCCGCGGTTAATAACTCCAAGCTCCTCGGTCTTAGTCACTCCGGCGAGGAAGCGGACGCAGCGGGTGCAGAGGATGCACCTCTCCCGGTCAAGGATCAGACTTTTGCCTATCTTGACTTTCTTTTCTCTCTTTTCTTTGTCTTCATCAAAATGGCTTTCAAAAAGCCCGTATTCCTGATAATAATCCTGGAGCCTGCAATCCCCTGCCTTGTCGCAGATCGGGCAATCGAGAGGATGCTCGGCCAGGAGAAACTCGAGGACGCCCTTCCTGGCCTCGATAACTTTCTGGCTCTTGGTTAAGACCTTCAGTCCCTCCCTGACCACGGTCGAGCAAGCCAGCTCAAGCTTAGGAAGGCCTTCGATCTCAACCAGGCACATGCGGCAGCTTCCTTCGGGCGGGAAGGCAGAATGAAAGCAGAAATGAGGTATTGGAATGCCAGCCAGCTCCGCAGCTTTAAGGACGGTCGTTCCTTCCTTGGCCTCGAGCTCGCTTCCATCTATGAAAATCT
>CAZJXZ010000312.1:0-3105 GCA_964549955.1 uncultured Eubacteriales bacterium | reverse complement strand
TTCGCTCTCCTCTCTCTTCGAGAGAGGAACCTTGCCCGCTCAGCCTTCCACACGGTTTTCTCACCACTCTGCCTTCGCCTGGCAATATAAAGCGGCGTGTCTTCGAGACACCCAGCCTGATCCATAACGAGACTTTTCACCACGGAAAAAAGATGCTTATAAGGTTATAAGCTTTGTTGACAATCAGCAGGGTTTTATTTAGAATTTTTCTAAATCATGGCTGAAAAGAAAATTCTGATTGTGGACTTTGATAAAAGAAGCCTTGATACTCTGGCCGAACTTCTTGAACCGCACAATTTCACGATGATAAAAGCCATGGATGGGGCTGAAGCCTATGAAAAATTCAAAGCTGAGGACCCTGACCTGGTCATTCTTGAAGCCATGCTCCCCAAGCTTCATGGATTTGACCTGACCCATAGAATTTACAAAGAAACCAAAGGAAAAGTCCCGATCATAATCATTACCTCAGTCTACAAAGGCCATCAGTATCGAAGCGAGGCTCTTCGTAATCTTGGCGCCACTGAATACTTTGAGAAGCCCTATGACAAGGAAAAATTGCTGGAATCTGTCTTGAAGCTGGTCAAGGATGAGGCGGAAAAAGAAGAAGACATCACCGAAATTCAAGGGCTTCCCAGTGAAGAAATGGTGATCAAAAATCTTTCCCAGAGGATTAAAAAACACTCTGCCTCTTGATCATCAAGAAAGAAACACTCGGTTTCCGGTGAAAAATCATGGATCAGCTTTGGACCCGATGTAACAACTGCCGCAAAATCCTCTACAAACAGGATATTCTTGATAATTTTTCAGTCTGTCCAGCCTGCGGCTTCCATTTCAGAATTTCGGCGACAGAGCGGCTGGCCATGCTCTTTGATGAGGGCCGTTACGAGCTTATCCATCAGAACATCTATCCCCAAGACCCCCTTGAATTTGAGGACAGCCAAAAATACTCTACGAGATTAGAGGAAAGCCGAGAGCGGACATCCCTTGCCGATGCCGTGCTGAACGCGGAAGGGAAGATAGGAGGGATAAGAGTCATCATCGCTGCCATGGACTTTTCTTTTATGGGGGGAAGCATGGGCTCAGTCGTTGGAGAAAAAATCACCAGGGCGGCTGAGCTTGCCCTCAAAGAGCGCATACCCCTGGTCATCGTCTCCTGTTCAGGAGGAGCAAGAATGCAGGAGGGCGTTTATTCTTTGATGCAGCTGATGAAGACGAGCGCGGCTATCGCCAGCTTGGATACAGCAGGGATTCCTTATATTTCTGTGCTGGTTGATCCTACGACAGGAGGAGTTACGGCCAGCTTCGCCATGCTGGGCGATATCAACATTGCCGAGCCGGCTGCTCTTATCGGATTTGCCGGCCCAAGAGTCATAGAACAGACCATAAAGGAGAAGCTGCCCAAAGGATTCCAGCGTTCAGAGTTCCTTCTGCAGCACGGGATGCTGGATTTGGTTGTGGAGAGGAAAAACTTGCGGCCCCTGATCATAAAGGCCCTGCGTCTTTTTTTGAATCGTCCGGCATGAACTACGAGCAATGCCAGCGCTACCTCGAAGACGTCCAAAGCCTGGGCATCAAGTTGGGGCTGGATAATGTCCGGACAGTCCTTTCTTCCTTCGACAATCCCCATCTGAAATACCCCTCTCTCTTGGTGGCGGGAACAAACGGCAAAGGTTCGGTCTGCGCCATGCTCACCAAAATTTTGGCTCTCCACAACCTTCGGGTTGGACTCTTCACCTCTCCCCATCTAATCAGAGTTGAGGAGAGGATTCGAATCAAGGACAGACTCATTCCTGCTCGAAGTTTCTGCCGGCTGCTGACAAGGCTCAGACAGAGAGTCGAGGAGCTTGTTGCCGCGAAAACATTGCCCTCCCCGCCCACTTATTTTGAGCTTCTCACCTGCCTGGCTTTTCTTTATTTTGAGGAGCAAAAGGTTGATATAGCTGTTCTTGAAGTTGGCATGGGCGGGAGATTTGATGCTACCAATGTTGTTAGGCCCTGCGTTTCGGTGATCACCACAATTTCTGGAGAGCACCAGCAGTTTTTAGGAGAGACTTTAGGCCAGATAGCTTTTGAGAAAGCTGGAATCATAAAGAGCGGTGTTCCTGTGGTCTGCGGAGTCGAGGAGAGAGAGGCCTACAGGATTATAAAAAAGAGGGCTGATGAGCTTTTGGCTCCATTTCACTTTGTTTTTTCGAGGAAAGCATGCTTCCAGGCAAGAAAAGACAAAGATGGATATTCTTTCATCTACGAGTCAGATGAAGAGAAGTATCATTTCTCTCCTTCCCTTCGCGGAGAACATCAGGGAAAGAACGCGGCCGTGGCTATCGTTGCCGCGGAGCAGCTCTCAAAAAACTGGAAGAAGCTGGAAAAGAGAAAAATCGTTGAAGGCATAGAAAAGGCTGAGTGGGATGGCCGGCTGGAAGTTATCTGCCGCAGGCCATTTATCATTCTCGATGGAGCTCATAACTGCGAAGGAGTCCAAGCTTTAAAGAAATACATCAAAGATTTTCTTCCGACTCCCTTGATTCTTGTCTTTGCCGTCATGCGGGATAAAGAAATTGCTAGGATGGCCGACATCCTCTTTCCGCTGGCAGAAAAAATCATCCTCGCTCGATTTTCTTCCTCAAGAGCCGCCTCACCCGAGGAGATAATGTCCAAAGCTCCAAAGTTTAAAGAACGAATCGTTGTCGTGCCAAAGCTTGAAGAAGCTCTGGGCTTGGGTCTGCGCAGCGCTGGAAGCGATGGCTGCCTGCTGGCTGCCGGCTCGCTTTATCTTATCGGTGAGATAAAAAAGAGAGCTCAGGCGGAGTAATTCGAAAGCACGCCGCTTTTGACCCAACGATCATATCTTGTCCGGCGAAGGTCAGTGGGTGAAAGAACCGTTTGAATGGCTCAGGCAGAGTGATTCGAAAGCACGCCGCTTTTGCCCCTGCGAGGCAAAAGCTGCTCGGTTTCAGGCTTCGCTCTCCTCGACCTTCGGTCGAGGAACCATGCCCGCTCAGCCTTTCACACGGCTTTCTCATCACTCTGCCTTCGCCAGGGAATATAAGGCCTGCGTGTTTTTGAACCCACTGACCTGAGCCTTCAAACGGCTTTCGAACTACT